>JBIPOQ010000031.1:0-14523 GCA_044379055.1 Myxococcota bacterium | reverse complement strand
GCTCGAGTCCTTCGCCCGCCACGGCCTCTTCGACCTCGAGCTCGAGGCGAAGGGCGACCTCGCCGTCGACCTCCACCACACGGTCGAGGACGTCGGCATCTCCCTCGGCCAGGCCTTTCGCGAGGCCCTCGGCAGCGCGGTCGGGATCCGTCGCTTCGGGGCCTGCCTGCTCCCGATGGCGGAGTCGAAGGTCGAGGTCGCCGTCGACGTCTCGAACCGGCCCTATCTCGTCTACCGCATGGAGCTCGAGAACCTGCGCATCGGGACCTTCGACGCGAGCCTGACGGAAGACTTCATGTACGCGTTCTCGCAGAGCGCCGGCCTCGATCTCCACGTCGAGAAGCGGTACGGCAAGAGCCCGCACCACTGCGTCGAGGCCGCGTTCAAGGGCGTGGCCCGCGCGCTCCGCGAGGCGGTCGCGATCGATCCGCGCGAGACGGGGCTGCCGACGGTCAAGGGGGCGCTGTAGCGCCATGCGGCCCCGCATCGCGCTCGTCGACTACGGCGCCGGCAACATCCGCAGCGTCGCGAAGGCCCTCGAGCGTTCGGAGCTGACGCCCGTCGTGACCGCCGATCCGAAGGTCGTGCAGGGCGCGGACGGCGTGTTGCTGCCCGGCGTCGGTGCGTTCAAGGACGCGGTCTGCTCCCTCGAAAATGCCGGGCTCGCCGACGCGATCCGCAAGGTGACGGACCACGGCCGCCCCTACCTCGGTCTCTGCTTCGGGCTCCAGCTGCTCTTCGAAGAGGGCGAGGAGCACGGTCGCACGCGCGGCCTCGGCGTGTTCCGCGGCCGGGTCACGCGCTTCCCGGAGACGGTGAGCGACGCTTCCGGCGTCGGCGGGCCGGGCGCGCCCGGCCGTCCGCTTCGCGTGCCGCACATCGGCTGGAACGAGGTGTGTTATTCGGGGAGCCATCCGATGATCGAGCGCCTCCCCGAGCGCGACGTCTACTATTTCGTCCACTCGTATCGCCCCGAGCCGACCGACCTCGAGTACGTCGTCGGCTGGACCGACTACGGCGGCCGCTTCGCCTCGGCCGTCGCGCGCGACAACGTCTTCGCCGTCCAGTTCCACCCCGAGAAGAGCCAGGCCGCCGGCAAGCGCCTGCTCGACGCCTATCGTCAGTGGCTGGAGGCCTGTTAGTGGGAGCGCGCGCGCCTTTCGAGCTGATCCCGGCGATCGATCTCCTCGGCGGATGCGCCGTCCGCCTCTCGCAGGGGCGCTACGACGCGGCGACCGTGTACGACGAGGACCCGGCGCGCGTCGCCGCGGGCTTCGCGGCCTTCGGCATCCGCCGCCTCCACGTCGTCGATCTCGACGGCGCGAAGGCCGGGCGCCCGGTCCAGTCGGACGCGATCCGGAAGATCCTCGCCGCGGTGGGACGGATCCCGGTCCAGGTCGGCGGCGGGCTCCGGACCCTCGAAGGTGTCGACGAGGCGCTCTCCTGGGGCATCGATCGCGTGATCCTCGGGACGATCGCGCTGCGCGATCCGGAGCTCGTGAAGCGCGCCGCGGCGAAGCATCCCGGTCGGATCGTGGTCGGGATCGACGCCCGCGACGGCAAGGTCGCCGTCGAGGGCTGGACCGAGGGCAGCGAGATCTCGGCCGTCGATCTCGGCCGTCGCTTCGAGGACGCCGGGGTCGCCGCCATCGTCTACACCGACATCGCGCGCGACGGCATGCTGACGGGGCCGAATCTCGACGCGACGGCCCGGCTCGCCGATGCGCTGCGGATCCCGGTGATCGTGTCGGGGGGCGTCGCGACGAACGCGGACGTGGTCGCTTCGGCGAAGCTCTTCGAGCGGAACATCTGCGGCGTCATCGTCGGCCGCGCGATCTACACCGGCGGCGTCGAGATCGAGTCGGCGCTCCGCGAGCTCGAGGCGCTGGGTTAGTCATGCCGCTCTTCAAGCGCATCATCCCGTGTCTCGACGTCGACAAGGGCCGCGTGGTCAAGGGCGTCCAGTACGTCGACCACGTCGATGCCGGCGACCCCGTCGAGGTCGCGAAGCGCTACGACGCCCAGGAAGCCGACGAGATCACCTTCCTCGACATCACGGCGAGCCACGAAGCCCGCGGCATCCTGCTCGACATCGTCGGGCGCACGGCCGAGAGCATCTTCATGCCGCTCTGCGTGGGCGGCGGCGTCCGCTCGCTCCAGGACATCCGCGATCTGCTGAACGCCGGGGCCGACAAGGTCTCGATCATGACGGCGGCGATCAAGAACCCCGACCTCGTCGAGCAGGCGGCCGCCAAGATCGGGAGCGCCAACCTCGTCCTCGCGATCGACGCGAAGCAGGTCTCGCAGCCGGGCGAGTCTCCGCGTTGGGAGGTCTTCACGCACGGTGGGCGGAACTCGACCGGCATCGATGCCGTCGAGTGGGCCGCACGCATGGCCGCGGCCGGGGCCGGCGAGATCCTGCTGACCAGCATGGACCGGGACGGCACCAAGCAGGGCTACGACCTCGCGCTGCTGCGGGCGGTGGCCGACCGGGTCTCGATCCCGGTGATCGCGTCGGGGGGCGGCGGGAGCGCCGCGGACCTGGCGACGGCCCTCGACGACGGGCCGGCCGGGGGACATTGTCAGGCGGCGCTGGCGGCCTCGATCTTCCATTTCGGGGAGACGACGGTCGGGCGGGTCAAGCGGGAGCTGGTGGCGCGGGGGATCGCGGTGCGGCCCCCGAGTCCGGGGGTGATCTGAGCGGAGAGGGGGATTGCCCCAGGGGGTCCCTTTCAGCCCCCTGCGGCCCTGCGCTAGGTTCGGCGCCTTTCGCGTGGCCGGACTCGGCCCGCGAGCTGGCCGATCGACGAACAGTCAGGCAGAGGGATTCGAGCAACTCGGCGGTCATGCCCTCCGATTCGGGGGCGTGGGTCGAGCCGGGCCGGACCTTCTGTGTGGAGTGACGAAAACCTGCCCGACGACGAACGGGCAACGGAGGAGCAATCGACGAGCGTGCGGGCGTGGAATGGGATTTCACGCGCCACGAAGCGAGGCCTCGGGATACTTACGGACGGCGCGGTGCATCGGACTTTCCCGAGTCGGATGGATCGACGCAGGCCGGGTCGGTCTTCCGGATCCCTCGCATGTCGATCGTTTCCCGCGAATGCTGAGGGAATGACATGCCCGTGATCAAGATCAAGGAGAGCGAGTCCTTCGAGGGCGCGCTCAAGCGTTTCAAGAAGACCTGCGAGAAGGCCGGAATCCTGACGGAGCTGCGGCGCCGCGAGTACTACGACAAGCCGAGCATCCGGAAGAAGAAGAAGGAAGCGGCGGCGATCAAGCGGGCTCTCAAGAAGATGCGCCGCTCGGTGAACTAGACGCCCGCGAAGAGCCCGACGAAAGGGTCGAATTGAGCCGGATCCCCGACAGCACGATTGCGGAGATCCGAGGCCGCGCCGACATCGTCGGCCTGGTCGGGCGTTATGTCGACCTGAAGCAGGCCGGTCGAAACTGGCGCGGACTCTGTCCGTTCCACACCGAGAAGACGCCCTCCTTCAACGTCAATCCCGATCGACAGATCTTCCACTGCTTCGGATGTCAGGAGGGCGGCGACGTCATCGCCTTCCTGATGAAGCATTCGGGGCTCTCGTTCCCCGAGGCCGCCCGCTCCCTAGCGAGCGAGCTCGGCATCGACATCCCCGAGGAGCAGGGCGCCGGGGAAGCGGGGCTGACCGCTCGCCTCTTCGAGGCGAACGAGATCGCCCACGCGCTCTATCGCGAGGCGCTGCGCGAGCCCGACGGCAAGCTCGCCCGAAACTACCTCGTGTCGCGCGGCTTCGACGGGAAGCTCGCCGACGAATTCGGCATCGGCTACGCGCCGGCGCGTTGGGACGCGGTGGCGGCCCGCCTGCGGGAGCGGCGCATCCCGGCGGAGATCGGCGTCCGCGCGGGACTGCTGCTCGACCGCAAGACGGGAAGCGGACATTACGATCGGCTGCGCGGACGGCTGATCTTCCCGATCCACGACGTCCGCGGGCGCGTGATCGGGTTCGGCGGGCGCGCCCTCGAGGCCGACCAGGATCCGAAATACCTGAACACCCCCGAGACGCCGATCTTCCAGAAGCGACACGGCTTCTACGGCTTCCCCGATGCGCTCGAATCCATCCGCCGCAGCGGTCGCGTCGTGATCTGCGAAGGTTATTTCGACCGCATCGCCTTCGCGCGCGCGGGCGTCGGCGAGGCGCTCGCGACCTGCGGGACGGCCCTCTCGATGGAGCATGGCGAGCAGCTCCGGCGCCGGACCCGCGAGGTCGTCCTGGTATTCGACGGCGATCGCGCCGGTCAGGCTGCGACCGAAAAGGCGTTGGCCGTGTTGCTGCCCCACGGACTGCGGGTCCGCGCGGCGCTGATCCCCGGCGGCCGGGATCCCGACGATTTCCTCAACCAGGACGGTCCGGAGGCCCTGCAGCGGCTCGTCGACGAGGCGCCGGATGCCCTCGAGCTGACGATTCGCAACGCAGTGCGTCACGGAATCGCGACGCCGGACCAGAAGGCCGACGTCGTGGCCCGGGTGGCCCCGCTCGTCGCGCGCGTCGCCGACCCCGTCTCGCGCGACGAATACGCGCGCCGCCTCGCCCTCGCCGTGAATGCGGCGCCGGCGGCGGTGGCGGCCGTGGTGCGCGACGTGGCGCGCGGCTCGCGAGAGACGCCCCAGGTCGACGGGTCGACCCTCGGCCTCGAGCGCGAGCGGCGCGATGCCCCGGAAGAGCGTCAGCTGCGCGCCCTGGCGCGGCTCTGCCTGCTGCGCCCCCATCTCATCGGCGACGAGATCGCCTTGCAGATCGAGGACATCCTGCCCGTCGGGGCGTGGAAGTCGATCATCCGGGCGATCCTCGACGCGGGTCAGCAGGGCGAGCTCGCGGCCACACCCGGCGGTGGCGTCGACGCCTTCGCGGTGGAGGAGCGCCTCGATCAGGAGGCGCGCGGACGCCTGCGGGAAATCGCGGTCGACGACACGCCGATCGACGAGGAGCATTCGGAGGAGCAGGTCCTCTCCGATCTGATCGGCTGGTTCGAGCAGCGTCGCCTCGCGGCCCGGGGGCAGGAGCTGACCCGACGGCTGCGGATTTCCGACGAGGACTACGAAGATCTTCTCGCGAAAAAGGACGCGGCGCTCCGGGAGCGCCGTGCGCGCCTCGACGCCCGCTCCGGCAGCGCTGCCCGTTCGAATGGCAGCGCTCACGCAAATGACGGGATCAAGTGACGACACGGGCCAGGACGGCAGCGGAAGCAGGAATTCACGAGTAGATTTTCGGAGCTCAGGAGGACCCCCCCATGGCCTCGAACGCGCCCGGTTCGGAGTCGGCCCCCCCGCCGACCCTGGACCCCACGATCCCGCCCGACGCGATCTCGCTCGATCGCAAGGGGCCGACGATCCGCTCTCGGCGCGCGAAGCCAGCGGCGTCGCCGGCGAGCCTCTCCGAGACGCCCGAACGTGTCGCCGAGGCGACCGATCTCCTGATTCCCGCGAGCACCGATCCGCGAGCCCGAAAGTCGATCGAGCTCGCGACGGCCGACGAGAAGCGACGACGCCCGGTGGCGCGCAAGCCGATCGCGCAAAAGGCCGACCGATCGGCCGCTAGACGAAAGCCCAGCGAGCTCGTCCCGAATCGTTCGCGCGCGCTCACGCGCGAGGCGTTGATCGAGCTCGACGCGGTGAAGTGGTTGATCGAGACGGGAAGGGCCAAGGGCTCCGTCGATCGGGAGGATCTGAAGACGGCTTTCCTCGATGGTCAGCTCGGCAAGCCCCATCTCGACGGGGTGCTCTCGGTGCTCCGGGAGAACGGGATCCAGCTCGCCCGCACGGCGCCGCCGATGCGCGAGGGCGAGGATTCGAACGAGGACGCGTCGCGCTTCGATGCCCCGTCGGAGGCGACCGAGGAGGTCGAGCCGGCCCGGTTCGAGCGCGCGGCCGTGAAGCACGGCGCCGCCGCTTCGAATCGTCCCGCCGTCGCGCCGATGCGTCGCGCGGGAGCGGGCCAGGCGAACGCTTCGGACTCGCTGAATCCCGCGGCCGATCCGGTGCGGGTCTACCTGCGCGAGATGGGACAGGTCTCGCTGCTGACGCGCGAGGGCGAGGTCGAGATCGCGCAGCGCATCGAGCGCGCCGTCGATGCTCATCTCTCGGCGTTGATCGGGAATCCGTTCTCGCTGCACAAGATGGTCGAGCTCGCCGACGCAGTACGCACCGGCGGCCTCGAGCTGAAGAAGGTCCTCGACATCGTGGAGGACGGCGACGCCGATCTCGTCCCCCTCGCCCGCAAGCAGTTCCTGACCGCGATGACCCGCGTCCGGAAGATCGAGCGCGCCGTCGTCGAGCGCCGCCGCGCCCTCGCCGAGGATCCGATGACCCTCGACGAGCGGACCGCCTGCGAGCTCGAGCTCGAGGGGCTCTTCCGCGAAGCGGCCCGGCTGTTCGCCAAGCAACGCATCAGTCGCCACCGCTACAACGAGCTCCACCGCTGCCTGAAGGAGCTCGCCGAGAGCCACCGCCTGCTCGGCGCCCGCGCGACCGAGCTCGCCCGCCGCTTCGACACCGAGCTCGACGAGCTGCGCATCCTGGCCGAGCAGTCGAAGAAGCGGACCGAAGGCGGCAAGCAGGCCCTCGAGCGGCTCGGCGGCGACTCCGAGCTGATCGACGAGACGGTCTCGCAGCTCGCGGTACTCGATTCGTTCCGTGCGGAGCTCGAGCGCGACTCCGGGCTTCGGGCCGACGAGGTCGAGCATCTGGTCGCGCGCGTCGACGCGACGGCGATGGCGGCCCAGGAAGCGAAGAGCGAGCTGATCGAAGCGAATCTACGCCTCGTCGTCTCGATCGCGAAGAAGTACACGAACCGCGGCCTGCAGTTCCTCGACCTCATCCAGGAAGGCAACATCGGCCTCATGCGCGCCGTCGACAAGTTCGAGTGGCGCCGGGGTTACAAGTTCTCGACCTACGCGACCTGGTGGATCCGGCAGGCGATCACGCGCGCGATCGCCGACCAGGCCCGGACGATCCGCATCCCGGTCCACATGATCGAGACGATCCATCGGCTCGTCCGCGCGACGCGACAGCTGGTCCAGACCCTCGGCCGCGAGCCCCAGCCCGAGGAGCTCTCGGAGACCCTCGAGCTCCCGCTCGACAAGGTGCGCATGGTCATGCGGATCGCGAACGATCCGATCAGCCTCGAGACGCCGGTCGGTGAGGAGGAGGACAGCAAGCTCTCCGACTTCATTGCCGACCCGAACGCGGTCGATCCGGCCGACGCCGTGATCCACTCGGCGCTGGCCGAGCAGACGCGCGATCTGCTCGCGACCCTCGCCCCGCGCGAGGCCCGGGTCCTGCGCATGCGCTTCGGGATCGGCGAGCGCGCGAATCGGACCCTCGAGGAGGTCGGGGCGGACTTCGAGGTGACCCGCGAGCGGATCCGCCAGATCGAGGCGAAGGCGCTGCGCAAGCTCCGGCATCCGAGCCGCAGCCGATCCCTCAAGGGCTTCCTCGACTCCTGACGCGAGCCCTGCCCCGACCGACCGGGGCGACGAGGGCGTCAAGCGGCTTCCCGGCCCGTCCGATAGGCGGGCGGCGAGGTCCGCGTGAAGCTCGTCGCCTGTCCCCATTGCCATGCCCAGTACGACCTCTCCCAGCATGTGGGCGGGGCGACGATCGATTGTCTCTGCGGCCAGGTCCTCGAGGCGAAGGCGCCGAAGGCGACCTCCGACGCGGCCGCCGAGCGCTGCAGCGGCTGCGGTGCGCTGGCGAAGTCCGGCGAGGAGATCTGTGCCTTCTGCGGCTCGGGCATCGTGCCCTCCGCGGATCCCGGCAGCCTGATCTGCCCCGAGTGCTTCGCCCGCAATCTCGACGACGCCCGATTCTGCGCGGCCTGCGGCGTCGCCTTCGCTCCGCAGCCGATCCCCGAGCGTGTCGACGGCGGGGGCTCGAAATGCCCTTGTTGTGCGCGTGTCCTGCACGCCCGTGAGGTGGGCGGACTGGTCGTCTTCGAGTGCGGGAAATGCCACGGGCTCTGGGTCCCCGAGGACCGCTTCGACGCCCTCGTCGATCGCGCCGCCGAAGCGGCGCGCGCCCGCCACGTCCTGGGCGAGTCGGTCGCGCCGCGGGTCGACGGCGGCAACCCGGCGCGGAGCCAGGTCGAATATCGCCGCTGTCCGGCCTGCGACGCCCTCATGGCGCGCCGGAACCATCAGAAGCGCTCCGGGGTGATCATCGATCAGTGTCACGAACACGGCACCTGGCTCGATGCCCACGAGCTCGAGCGGATCGCCGGCTACGTGCTTTCGGGCCGGGCTCAGCGCGTCGCCGACGGCGAGGCCGAGCGCCAGGCGCAACGCGAGAAGGACGCGGCGGACGAAGCGGTGCGACGGGTCATGGGCCGAGCGCCGGTCCCTCCGATCGAGCGGTCGGTCTTCGGCGAGCGCGGCCCGACGATCGGCCGCGGGACGATCCTCGATCTCCTGAGCGCGCTTCTCGACTGAGGCGCGACGTACGACGGGCATTCGCGGGCAGCACGGCACGCGCAGGAAAGCACGAACAGTCCATCACGAGCCGGACGTCACGAGCCCGGCCCTCACGAGCGAAAAAGGAATCTCCATGGCCATCTTCGAGAAGCTGCGGGCGGAACTGATCGACATCATCGAGTGGATCGACGACAGCCAGCACAGCCTGGTCTGGCGCTTCCCCCGCTATCGCAACCAGATCAAGTACGCGGCCCAGCTGATCGTCCGGCCCGGCCAGTCCGCGGTCTTCGTCCATCAGGGCCGCGTCGCCGACGTCTTCGGCCCCGGTCAGTACCGCCTCGAGACGAAGAACCTCCCGATCCTCTCGACCCTGATGGGCTGGTATCACGGCTTCGACAGCCCGTTCAAGGCGGAGATCTACTTCGTCAGCACGCGCCAGCTGACGGATCTCAAGTGGGGCACCGCGAATCCGGTTCCCCTGCGCGATCCCGACTTCGGCCCGGTGCGCGTGCGTGCGTTCGGGACCTACACGCTGCGCGCGGTCGACCCGGCGAAGCTCCTCTCCGAGCTCGTCGGGACCGACGGCGTCTACGAGGCCGAGGAGATTTCGGCGCTGCTGCGCTCGATCATCTCGATGGCCTTCGCGGACGTCGTCGCGAGCTCGGGCATCGGCGTGCTCGACCTGGCGCAGAGCTACGGCACGCTGTCGGAGACCCTGCGGCAGGAGGTGCTCGCGAAGATCGACGACGAGTTCGGGCTCGAGATCCCGCAGCTCTACATCGTGAACGTGTCCGTGCCGCCGGAGGTCGAGCGCGCCCTCGATACGCGGGCGAGCATGACGGCGATCGGTGACATGGGCGTCTATCAGGCCTATCAGCTCGCCAACGCGATTCCGGCGGCGGCGGCGAATCCCGCTGGCGGCATCGCGGCGGCGGGCGTCGGTCTCGGCATGGGCCTCGCGTTCACGAACGCGATGCCGGGCGGAATCCCGGGCGGGGCGCCCGGCGGACCGATGGCGGGACGCGGGCCCGTCGGGACGGCGGGCAATCCGGGGCCGACGGCGATCGCGGCCGCGATGCCGGCGATGGCGTCGGTCGTCGTCTGGCACATCGCGGAGAACGGTGCGCCGGTCGGACCCTTCACGAGCGCACAGCTCGCTCAGGCGATCGCCAGCGGACGGGTCGGTCGCGACTCCCTCGTCTGGTCGCCGGGGATGAACGAGTGGGCGACGGCGTCGGCGGTGCCGAGCCTGCAGGGGCTCTTCGCGGCCTCGCCGCCGCCGCTTCCGCGCGCCTGATCGCCCCGCCCGGCTCGGCCGCGCGGAGATCAGGAGCGCGGCTCGGCCGGACTAACAGGGCGGCCCGACCCGCTCCATCCAGGACTTGTAGTCCTCGTAGCCGACGGCGCGCTGGAGCCCGGCGATGCGCTCGCGCAGCGTCGACGACTGCTCGGCGCTCGGCGCGTTCGCGTTGCCGAGGCTCGCGAGCACGCTCTCGGCGGCCTGGGCGGCATGGTCGGCGGCGGGACGCACGTCGGTCGCGATCGTCCGGTCCTCGCCCTCGCCGACGCCGAGATAGGCCTCGACGGCGGCCTCGGAGACCTGCGTCGCGTGCTTGCGCGAGGCGACGATGTTGCCCTTGCCGGTCACGACGTTGCCGACCGAGAACACGGTCGGATAGCCCTCGAGCCGTCCGATCTCCCAGTCCTTGAAGTCGAAGAGCTCGCCCTTCATGGCGATGCCCTCGATCGGCTCGGGGATGGAGCCGATCGAGCTGATGACGACGGGGCCCCGCGCCTCGAACCGCTCGTCGGTCATTCCGAGCTTGCCGTTCTCCATCTTCGTGCGGCGGAAGCGCAGGCCGACGAGCCGTCCGTTCTCGACGATCAAGGCCTCGGGCGCCGAGAGCGGCTCGACCTTGAAGCAGTATTTCTCCGTCGACTTCTCGAGCATGCGCTTGCGGCCCGCCTCGACCTTCGCGATGCGTGCGGCGTCGGCGTCCTCGGGCGCGCTCATGAGAGGCATGTCCTCGACGCGGCGGCGGTAGTAGATCGTCGGGGGCACGATGCCGAGGTCCTCGAAGGCGAGGCCGTGGCCCGCGAGGATCTTGGGAATGCCCTTGACCTCGAGCTCGTTGACGTGGGTCTCGATCCCGCGCTTCGTGAGCGCGCGGACCGTCAGCTCGAGGGTGTGGATCTTGGCGACGTCGATCGAGGCGAGGCCGCCGCCGACGATGACGGCGCCGGGCAGGATGTCGTACTTCGCTCCGGGCAGATCGCCGCGTTCGGCGTGGTTGAAGGCGATCACGAAGGGATTCTGGTAGACGAGGCCCTTGCCGAGATAGGCGTCGGCGCCCTCGATCGGCAGCGGCCGGTCGCGCCACGCGCCGTTCGCGAGCACGACCGCGGAGAAGCCCCAGTCCTTCGCCAGCTCGGCGAAGCCGACGTCGCGACCGATCTTGGTGTTCGGGACGAATTGGATGCCCGGGCGCCCGAGCTTCTGGTCGATCGTCTCGTACTCCTTCTCGCGCAAGGCCTCGTGCCAGCGCGGAAGGCCGTCCTCGATCTTGCCGTAGGGCCGCTTGTTCTGTTCGAACACCACGACCGACACGCCCCGATCCGCGAGCCGGCTCGCGATCTCCGCGCCTGCCGTCGCCCCGCCGATCACCGCCACGAAATGTCTCTGATTCGAAGTCGTCATGGCCGAGATTCTGGCAGCTCGATCCCGCGATAACAACGTGAGATCCGGCGCCAATCGGAGTTAGACTGACGAGTGGCGGGCCTGTAGCTCAGTGGTTAGAGCGGCCGGCTCATAACCGGCTGGTCCCTGGTTCAAGTCCAGGCGGGCCCACCATCTCCCCCGCCTGCCCCCGCCCCCTTCAAGGGATGCGGACGGTGGTCCTGGCCAGGGCCTCGAGGGCGGCGGCCTCCGTCCGATGCTGGATGAAGACGTTCTCGCTGGCCGCGCCGCTCTCGCGCCCGCCGATCTCGAGGTCGCGGCCGCTCCCGGGAACGGGCTGGGCCGAGAGACGCACCGAGACCTCGAGGTAGATCGTCTCGCCCGAGCGGGCCTGGAAGCGCTGCCGGTTCCAGCCCCAGCTCGCGAAGGCGAGGCCGCGCTGGCGGACGTCGAGCCGGTGGCTCCCGGCGGCGAGCTCGAAGGCGACGGACTCGCCGTGGCGGAGCCGGCCCTCCGGACGTTCGTCGACCGCGAGCTCGACGGTCGAGAGCGAAGGCTTCGGGTCGATCCGGAAGACATAGAGGAGGGCCCGACCGGCGCCGGGCGCCGGGGCGGCGACGAAGGCCGGTCCGTCGGGCGGTGCGGCGGCGCAGGCCGAAACGAGCCAGCCCGCCAGGAGGACGAGGGCGAGCCGGGGGGGAAGACGGCGAGGGGTGCTCACGCGGTCGAGCATAGCCGGCTGGGTGGGGCTCCTCCCCGAGGGCCAGCCGAGGCCTGGAAATCTGCGGGGACCCTGCCGATCGACGCCTACGCTACGCTCGCCTTTTTTCGACCCCCATCCGACGCAACCGTGGCCGACAGTGGCGCGTGAGTGCCCCGTGGATTCGTGGGATCGGCAGGCCGACGGGATCAAGGATGCGCAAGGACAAGGATCGCTACTGGGACTGCCTGGACCAGGCGATGGAGGCGTCGCACGGCGGACGCATCGAAGAAGCGCTGGCCTGGCTCGACGAGGCGCTCCGCGTCCATCCCGACGGCGCCGAGGCCCATAACGGCCGGGGCGAGATCCTCTGGGACGACGGCCGCATCGACGAGGCGCTGGTCGAGTTCGACCGCGCCATCCTGGCCGACGGCAAGTTCACCGCCGCCCACCTCAATCGCATCGAGCTCCTGATCGAGGAGCTCGGCGAGTTCGCGACCGCCGTGCGGCTCTCCGACGAGCTGCTCGCCGGCAGCGCCCATCTGCCCCGCCCCGACCGCCTGCTGCAGGCCGAGGTCTACTACCTCAAGAGCAAGGCCCTCTTCTACCAGGACGACCTCGAAGGGGCGCTCTTCCTGGTCCGTCGCGCGGCGAAGACCGGGGGCGAGGTCGGTCTCTACGGCTCGTTCGAGGGCCAGGTCCTGTTCGAGCTCGGCGAGCTCCTCGAAGCGAAGCGCGCCCTCGAGCGGGTCATCGCGACCGACCCCGATGCGGCGCATCCCGCCTACTACCTCGGCCTCGTGCTCGAACGCCTCGAGGACGAAGGCGACCACGCCGGCTCGCCCGGCATCGGGATCGAGAGCTCCGCCCAGGCCTTCGCCCGCGCCAATACCCTCGACCCGCAGCAGTTCCTGGTGCCGGTCCGGATCGACGACGCGACCTTCGCGCGGGCCGTCGAGACGGCGATCGACAACCTGCCGCGCTCGATCCGCGAACGGATCGAGGGCGTCGGGGTCATCGTCGAGGACCTGCCCCGCGCGGATCTGGTCCGCGAGGAGCGCATCTCGCCCCAGACGCTCGGCCTCTTCCTGGGCATCCCGCGCACCGAGGCCCTCGTCACGGATCAGCCCGTCGATCTCGATCGCATCCTCCTGTTCAAGAAGAACCTCGAGAAGGTCTGTCAGAACGAGGAAGAGCTGATCGACCAGATCCAGGTCACCGTGCGACACGAGGTCGGCCACTACCTCGGCCTCGACGAAGACGACCTGGAACGTCTCGGCCTCGCCTGATGTCCGCGCCGCTCCTGGCCCGCCTGCGCGAGATCGTCGGCGACGACCACTGCCTCACGCGCGCCGGCGAGCTCTTCGCCTACGAGTGCGACGGCCTGACCCTCTCGCCGAAGCGCCCGCTCGCGGTCGTGATGCCGACGTCGACCGACGAGGTCGCGGCGATCGTCCGCGCCTGCGGCGAGGCTGGCGTGCCGTTCGTGCCGCGGGGCGCCGGGACGGGGCTCTCGGGCGGTGCCCATGCGGCCGAGGGCGGGATCCTGATCGAGTGCGCGCGCATGAACCGGATCCTCGAGGTCGACGCCGAGAACCGGGTCGCGGTCGTGCAGCCGGGGGTCGTGAACGCGGAGCTCTCGACGGCGGTCGCCTCGCTCGGGCTCTTCTATGCGCCGGATCCGTCGAGCCAGCAGGCCTGCACGATCGGTGGCAACGTCGCGGAGAACTCCGGCGGCCCGCATACCCTCAAGTACGGCACGACGACGAACCACGTGCTCGCCCTCGAGATGGTGCTCCCGGACGGAAGCGTCCAGCGCTTCGGCAATCGCCTCGGCGAGGGGCCGGGCTTCGACTTCGTTGGCGCCCTCGTCGGGAGCGAGGGGACGCTCGGGATCGTGACCGAGGCGACGGTGCGGCTCACGGCGATTCCGCAGGGCGTCGAGACGCTGCTCGTGATCTTCGACGACGTCGTCGCCGCGTGTCGGGCGGTCGGGCGCGTGATCCGGAGCGGGGTCGTGCCGGCGGCGCTCGAGATCGTCGACCGGAGGACGATCGAGGCGGTCGAGGCGAGCGTCTACGCCGCGGGATTGCCCGTGACGGCGGGAGCCGTCCTGATCGTCGAGCTCGACGGCCTGCCCGTGAATCTCGCCGGCGAGATCGAGGCGATTCGCACGGCCTGCGAGGCCGAGCGCTGTCAGGCGATCGAGATCGCCCGGGACGAGCCCGAACGCAAACGCTTCTGGCGTGCGAGGAAGGGCGCGTTCGGCGCCATGGGCCGCCTCGCGCCCGATCTCTACGTCCACGACGCCGTCGTCCCGCGCATGCATCTGCCGGCCGTGCTCGAGAAGGTCTGCGAGATCTGCGATCGGCATCGGCTGAAGCTCGCGAACGTCTTCCACGCCGGGGACGGCAACCTGCACCCGAACATCTGCTTCGACCGCCGCGACCCCGACGAGCTCGCGCGCGTGATGGCCGCCGGCAAGGAGATCCTCGAGGCCTGCGTCGCCGTCGGCGGCGTCATTACCGGCGAGCACGGCGTCGGCGTCGAGAAGCGCGACTACATGCACCTCGTCTTCGGCCCGGCGGACCTCGAGGCGATGATGCGCCTGCGCGACACGTTCAATCCCGACGGCCTCTGCAATCCGGGCAAGATCATCCCGACGACGCGATTCTGCGTCGAGTCGAATCCGAAG
>JBIPOQ010000376.1:0-4160 GCA_044379055.1 Myxococcota bacterium | reverse complement strand
ACTGGCCGACGGCCATCATGTGGTGGGCGGGGTAGGGGTTGCGGGGGCCGGCGTGGGTATCGATCGCGCGGGAGAGCGAGATCGAGCGGCCTTCGCGGACGAGCCCGGCGGCGGCGCGGCGGATCTCGGGCGTGATGTGGTTGAGCGTGCCGAGCTCGTCGTCGGCGCCGAAGCGGCCCCAGTTCGAGAACTGCGTACGCCAGGCGTCGTATTCGGCCTGGGTCGGGGGGCGGCGGTCGGAGCGGGCCATGGGGGTCTCCTCGATCCTTCGCGTGGGCGGAGCGAGGCGCTCGCCTCGACCGGGGGCTTCCCGAGCTTGGCAGCCGCGTCGACCGCCGGCAATCGGCACGTCGCGCGCCAGTCGTCCGCCGCCGCATCGAAGGCATCGGGGTCCTCGATCCCGTCGGCCGCGTTACGCTGGCGTCCCATCCGCCCCCCTGCCGCTCCCGGGCGATCGACGAAAGGACGCCCCGCATGCCCCATGCAGCCCTCTCCGAAGGCCGGACCGCCGTCATCACCGGCGGCGCGAGCGGCATCGGCTTCGCGACGGCGATGCGGCTCGCGGAGCGCGGCCTCAACGTCTGCATCGCCGATCTCGACGGCGAGGCCCTTGGCCCTGCGACGCGTTCCCTGGCGGAGCGCTCGCCTCGCGGCGCGGCCGCGATCCGCGGCGTCGCGACCGACGTCGCCGAGCTCGAATCCGTCGTCGCGCTCCGGGACGCCGTGCTCGCGGCGTTCGGCGAGGTCGCGCTGCTGATGAACAACGCGGGCACCGCCGGCGGCGGCCGTCCCTTCGAGAATCGCGAGGGCTGGCAGAAGGTCCTCGGCGTGAATCTCTGGGGTGTGCTCCACGGCCTGCAGGTCTTCGTGCCGGGCATGCTCGCGCAGGGCACCCCCTGCGCGATCGTCAACACGGGCTCGAAGCAGGGCATCACGAATCCCCCCGGCGACGCCGCCTACAACGCCTCGAAGGCCGCAATCAAGAGCGTGACCGAGAGCCTGGCCCGCGATCTGCGCGGCCTCGAGGGCGGTCGCGTCTCGGCCCATCTCCTGATCCCCGGCTTCACCTATACCGGCCTGATGCGCTCCTTCCTGAAGGAGAAGCCGCCCGGTGCCTGGCTGCCGGAGCAGGTCGCGGATCATCTGCTGGCGGGGCTCGAGCGCGGCGACTTCTACGTGCTCTGCCCGGACGACGAGACGCCGCCCGAGCTCGACCATCGCCGCATCGCCTGGGCGGCGGGCGATCTGATCGAGAACCGCCCCGCGCTCTCCCGCTGGCACCCCGACTACGCGGCGGCCTATGAGGAGTTCCTCAGGAAGCCGCGCGGCTGAGGGGCGCGGGCCGGATTTCCGCGCCGCGCCGGCCGTACTAGAGTCGAGCGGTCCGAAACCCGCCACGAAGGAGCTCCCGTGCAGACCGAAGCCAGCCGAAAACTCGTCCTCGACTACATGGCCGCCCAGGGCCGCGGCGACGGCGCCACGATGATGGCGCTGCTCGATGAGCAGGTCTGCTGGCACCCGCCGGCGGCGGCGGGGCTCGGCAAGCCGAAGGGAAAGCTTGCGGTGCTGCAGGCGATGGCCGAGGCCGGGGCGAAGTTCTTCGATCTCTCGACGATGAAGTCCGAGACCCTGTGGATCGCCGCCGATGGCGACAAGGTCATCGTGCGCCAGCACAACGAGGCGAAGGCCGCGAACGGGAAGCCGTACAGCAACGAGTACGTCTGGGTGTACGTCTGTCGCGACGGCAAGATCGTCGAGATCGAAGAGCACACGGACTCGAAGCGGTTCGCGGAGATCGTGCTGGGGTAGGGCGCGGCCTCCGCGGAAGCATCCTTGCGCGGCTCATCCTTCCGACGAGGCTTGCGATCGTTGACCCCTCTTCGCCCCGCCTACGTTTCCCCCGCCGAAGCCCTCCGCTGCGTCGAGCCCGGCCATCGGCTCTTCGTGCACGGCAGCGCAATGACGCCCACCGCGCTGCTCGGCGCGCTGGCGGCCGAGCGGGAGAGGCTGCGCGGCGTCGAGCTGGTCTTCATCTCCCTGCTCGGGCCGGTCTTCGTCGACCAGCCGGGCATGGAAGAGCATTTCCACCTCAACGCGCTCTTCGTCAGCGCGTCGGTCCGGGAGGCGGTCGAGGCAGGGCGGGCGGATTTCGTGCCGGTCTTCCTGTCGGAGATCCCGGAGCTCTTCCGCCGCCGCGTCCTGCCCCTCGACGGCGCGATCGTGCAGGTCTCGCCGCCGGATCGCAGCGGCTTCTGCTCGCTCGGGACCTCGGTCGACGTCGCGCGCTCGGCCGTCGACTCGGCGCGGTACGTCATCGCGCAGGTCAACCCGAACGTGCCGCGGACCCACGGCGACGGGATGATCCCGATGAGCCGCTTCGCGGCGATGACCTGGGAAGACGCGCCGCTCCACGAAGTCGATTTCCGCGGCGAGATCGGCGAGACGGAGCGCACGATCGGCCGCCGCGTCGCCGCGCTGATCGAGGACCGCAGCACGCTCCAGATGGGCGTCGGCAGCATCCCCGATGCGGTGCTCGGCGAACTCGGGGGCCACGCGGACCTCGGCGTCCATACGGAGATGTTCTCGGACGGGCTGCTGGAGCTCTGCGAACGCGGGGTCGTGACGAATCGCTTCAAGACGGTCCACCGGGGCAAGACCGTGACCGGCTTCGCCCTCGGCTCGCGGCGGCTCTACGACTTCGTCGACGACAATCCGGCCTTCGCGTTCCTCGACATCGACTACGTCAACGAGCCCGCGATCATTGGCCGCAACCCGAAGGTCGTCGCGATCAACGGCGCGATCGAGATCGACCTGACGGGCCAGGTCTGCGCCGACAGCATCGGGACGCGCCAGTACAGCGGCATCGGCGGTCAGCTCGATTTTCTTCGCGGGGCGGCGCTCTCGGAAGGCGGCAAGCCGATCATCGTGCTGCCGAGCCGGACGAAGCGGGGCGTCCCGCGCATCGTCCCGATGCTCCGGCCGGGCGCGGGCGTCGTCACGACCCGGGGCCATGTCCGCCACGTCGTGACCGAGTACGGCGCGGTCGATCTCTTCGGCCGCAACCTGCGCGAGCGGGCGAAGATGCTGATCGAGCTCGCCCACCCCGACGACCGGGCCGCTTTGCATCAGGCTGCCTTCGAGCGCTTCAAGATCTTCGCCTGAAGGGGCGTCACTTTCGGGCGTCGCCCGCGCCTCGATCGGCGTCGCGGCGGAAATCTTCGGCCGCCGCGGATCTCGCGGGCCGGCCGTCGAACTCGCCCGCGCTCCCCGGGTTCCACCGCTCGAGACCCGACGCGCCCGCCGCCCGTCTCCGAGCGGACTCGGACCGCGGCCGTCGACGCTGGAGAGCGCGCCATGCCGACCATCGCCCGGATTTCGGGATCGTTCTTCTTCGCGAGCGGAGTGACCTGTCTGCTCTTCTGGCTGATGCAGGTTCTGATCGTCGTCGAGTCACGGATCGACGACGACGTTGCGCCGCTGCCGTCCCTCGATTTCGTGCACGTACGCATCGAAGAGAAGCCAGTGATCCAGAAGGTCGCCTTGCCGCCCGGTCGCCGCGCGGTCGAGGCGGCGCCGCCGATCGATCCGCTCGTCACGAATCCGGCTGAGGGGAGCGGGATCGCCGTGCGCGAGGGGTTCGGTCCGGAGGCCGGCCAGACGAGCGAGGATCCGCTCGAGGGTCTCGCGACCGCCGACGGCGACGCGATTGCGATCGTGCGGATCCAGCCGGCGTATCCCGAGCAGGCCCTCGAGCGGGGGATCGAGGGGCGAGTCCTGATCGAGTTCGACGTCAGCGAGGCGGGCGCGGTCGAGAACGCGCGCGTCGTCGCGTTCGAGCCCTCGGCCGTCTTCAACGAGGCGGCGCTCCGGGCGGTCCGGCAATGGCGCTACAACCCGAAGGTCGTGCACGGGCGGACGCTGCGGCAGACCGGGCTTCGCATCGCGATCCCCTTCCGACGGGACGAGACGAGCCACGGCGGATAGACGCCGACGGCGGCGCGCCGCGGCGGCCGCCGCACGCCGAGGCCTCAGGGCTCGAGACGTGGACCGCTAATTTCACCCGGCACGATCCGTGCTGAGTGGCGGTCATGCTCGAAACCACGCCCTCTCACCGTCCGCCCTTCTGCCCCCATCCCGATTGTGATTCCCGAACGAACCCA
>JBIPOQ010000030.1:0-14537 GCA_044379055.1 Myxococcota bacterium | reverse complement strand
CGCACCGCGCCGACACGCGCCGGCAAGACGCGCAGCTGATAGGCCTGCTCGCCGCTCCAGCCGAAGGCCGCGACGAGAATCGGGGACCCTTCGAACGAAAGCTCCGCCCAGCCGCCGGCCCCGGGAAGCGCTCCGCCTCCGAGCGCCCGGGCCAGGACCTCGCCCGAGCGCGCACCCTCGATCCCGAGTACCGCGAAGCCCTCGCTGCGATCGCCGAGCACGACGTCGTCGGCGATGATCATCTTCTCGAGCACCGCGCGGATGCGGCTGATCTCGCCCTTCGGACACTCGAGCAGGAGCGTGTCCCCGAGACGCCCGACGCGCAGATCCGCGACGATCGCGCCGCGATGGGTCAGCAGGAGCGCCAGACAGCCCGCGCCCTCACCGCGCTTCTCGAGAGCCTTCACGTCGGCCGTGACCATGCCGTCGAGCCAGCGGATCCGATCCGAGCCCCGCACCTCGATCAGACCACGATCGCCCATCGCGAAGAGGCCCAGGCCCTCACGGACACGCGCCGCGTCGTCTCCGGTCGAAGCGCCAGCCGGGGTTCCGGTCGAGAGTCCACGATCCGTCACGACGCCGATCCCTCCCGTCTCGCCGCAGCCCGTTCCGGAAGCGCGCCGAAGAGGCGCTCCGAGCGCGCCTTCTGCTGACGCAACCACTCCGGGTAGCGGGCGCAGACCGTGTCGTACTCCTCCTCGGTATCGATGTCGAGGGCGCAGCCGCCGCTCTCGGTCACGATGAACTCGAACTTCGTGTCGAGCAGCTTCGAGATCGTCCGGCGATTGATCTCGAGCGTCACGGGCCGGCCGAGCCAGCGGGCGAGCCGCGGCCGACCGCTCCGATCGGCGATCCCGGCGAGATGCATCATGCCGAAGAGGATGGCGATCTTGAGCCCCCCGACGCGCGAGAGCAGGAGTCGCAGCGCCAGCACGAACATGTTCCAGAAGCGGCGCTGATGGCGGTGCTCGTACATCTCCTCGATGCGGTCGAGACGGCCGATGCGGGCCGGGCGCGCATAATGGAGATTGTTCTGACGAAGTCGGCCGTCGCGGAGATTGAAGTAGGCGACCTCGATGCCGGGCTCGCCGGGCCGAGTCGGCTTGAAGACCTCGAGCGCATCCGCGGGACACAGCCCGAGCACGTAGTCCGCCTCGCTCTGGCTCACCCGCGCCTGCGAGGCGTGCACAAAAGCCGAGATTTCCTGGGGCGTCGCGAGCGGCAGATCGCCGGAGAGATAGAGGATCTCGCGATCGAGATCCTCGGGGCCCGGATCGCGTCCCGCGCGGACGTCGTTCGCGAGCACGCGGCGATAGGTCTCCCAGGCGTTCGAGATGAGGTCGCGCTGCTGCGGGACGAGATGCAGCGGCTTCGTCAGCGCGTCGCGCAGTGCCGGCGATCCGAGAGCCGCCTCGAGCTTCGCGAGATCGCCCACGACCCAGACCGCATCGACCTCGGGCACGGCCTGCAGGGTCCGCACGACGTGGGCGACGAGCGGAAGGCCGTCGACCTCGAGGTAGACCTTGCTCTTGCCGTAGACGGCCTTCGCCGCCCGACTATCCCCGGCCGTGACGATCGCGGGGATTCCCATCGATCAGGTCCCGGATGCTTCTTCGAGCAGGAAGATGACCTGCATGGTCACGAGAAACTCGACGACCACGCCGTCTTCGACCCGGGCCTTCTCGTCGACGATCTTGATCCCGGTGATCCCGCGCAGCGTCTGGCGCGCACGAGCGAGGCCGAGCTCGGCGGCTTCCTGCCAGCTGTTCGGCGAGGCGGAGGTGATGGTCGAGACGGAAGCGATGGCCATGGTGTCGGGGATCCTCGGGTGCGGACCGGACCGGGAAACGGGGCCCGGGCCGCGAGCTCGGCCTACCAGTGGGGCTCGGTATGGGGCGCCACGTCGAAATGGAGCCGCAGCTGCACGCGGTATTCCGCGACGGCGCCGTCCTCGATCTTGATGCGCTTCTCGACGACGTCGAAGCCCGTGATGCCCCGCAGCGTGCGATTCGCCCGGGCCACGACCGACTGCGCCGCGTCCTCGAAGGAGGTCGGGCTCGAGCCGATGATCTGGCTGACCTTGCTGATCCACATCGGTGGCAGGCTCCTGCGGGTCGAATGCGACGGGACGACGCCGGGGCCAATCTAGCGCGCGAGGCCAGGGGCTGCCGCGATCGGAGGCGGCACGACCGATCGAAAGCCGGACCCGCCTCTGCCAGAATCGGCGGGCGATGGCAGCGAGAAGCATCCGCGGCACGAAACCCGGCGAGGCCCTCCCGAGCCCCGCCTCGGCGCCTGCGTCGACGCGCGTGCCGAGACCGCTGCGGAGGCTCGCCGGAGGGCTCGTCGCATTCGGCGACGGCCTGGCCTACTCGAGCGGCCTCGCAGCGCTCGTGGGCGGGGCGATGACGTGGGCGGCGGGGCGAGCGCTCGCGTCGCCCGAGGTCCCGCGCGACGCGGCGCTCGTCGCCTGCGGCGCCTTCCTGATCTACAACGTCGACCGCTTGCGAGATCTCGCCCGCGACCACCCGGGCTCGCCCGGGCGAACCGCCTTCGTGCTCCGGCACCGACCCTGGCTCGTCGGCGCGACCGGAGTCGTCGGGCTCGTGCTGATCGCGCTGCTCGCCACGGCGCCGGCCCGGAGCATCGCGCTCTGCCTCGCCGTCGGCGCGATCGGATTCATGCACCGGCGCCTCAAGCAGGACGTCCGCGTCAAGATCGCCTACGTCGCGGGCGCCTGGACCGCCGCGTGTGTCGGCCTGCCGTGGCTCGCTCGTCGCGGGGAGGGCGGCGCGTCGGTGGGTCTGTTCGGCTGGTCGATCCTCTTCGTGGGCACGGCGCTCGCCGCCAACCTGATCGCCTCGAACCTGCGCGACGCCAAGCGCAGCGCAGCGGGCTGGTCACCGAAGACAGGCATCCTCGTTGCGCGGACCGCGGCGATCGCCGCAGCAGCGCTCGCCTGCGTCGCTCCGGAAGGCATTGCGAAGCTCGCCTGGATCCCCGCCGCCGAAGCCGTCGCGCTCTGCTTCTTTCGCCCCTCCGAACGATTCGGTCATCTCGCCGTGGACGGCGCGCTCTTGCTGGGCGCGCTGCTCGCGATCGCCCACGCGAGCCGCTGAAGTCGGCCAGTGCGATCGCCTTCCGCTCGCGGCCGCCCCCGATCGAGGAGAGCTCCGATGGACGAGAACTCCCGATGGCTTCGCGCGGCTCGGACGAACGACTCGTTTCTCTTCTCTTCCGTCCCGTCTCTTCGGGAGGCCTGATGGCGCGCCCTGCGAGACTCGAGCTTGCGACCTTCGGGTCCGCAAGCGGACGCCCCATCCCCCGAAACACGATCGGCGGCGCACGCCTTGCGTACGCCGCCGATGAGGAGTGGTGGAGCCGAGCGGGATCGAACCGCCGACCTTCGCGTTGCGAACGCGACGCTCTCCCAGCTGAGCTACGGCCCCATGAATCGAGGACTGCGATCGCGCTCCGGGCTCGGACGATCGCCTGGGGAGCGATCCGGCCTCTCGAGCGCTGGATTTCGAACTGCGGACCTTAGAGGTCGGCCCCGGGAGCGTCAATGGTCGTCGAAAAGGAACGAAGGCCTCGGGCCGCACGGACCCACGATCCGCCCAGACGGGACGGCGCGGCGCTCGCACCGGCCCCTCGGGAAGACGGACGCCTCGGGCCCCGGCTCGCGGGTCTGCGCGGAAATCCGGCCGGGATCAGACGAGGCCGAGCGCGACGTCCTGGGCGCTCGGGTCGGCGTGCTCGAACTGCAGGATGCCCATGCGCTCGAACTCGCCCCGCACCCGAGGCGAGAGCAGACCGAGCCGGCGCAGGTTGGGCACGATGCGCGCGAAGAGCTGGACCCGGAAGAGCTGGAGGATCGGGGAGTCGAGCATGCACTGCCGGTACGGATCGCGCTCGAAACCGAAGTAGTCGGCCGTCTCCTCGCCGATCAGGCGATCGCGCATCAGCGCACAGGCTTCGATGACGAAGTCCTCGCGATCCCGGCGCTCGGCGGCCGGCATCCCGGCGTAGTGGTCCTCGAGCGAGAGGACGCCGAAGGCGACGTGGCGCGACTCGTCGCGCATCACGAGATGGATCAGATCCTTCAGCAGCTTCTCGCTCGTCAGCTGGTGGAAGTTCGCGAAGGCGGCCATCGCGAGGCCTTCGACCAGGATCTGCATGCCGAGGTATTTCAGATCCCAGCGCGAGTCCTGAATGATGGTGTCGAGCAGGCGTTTGAGGTTCTCGTTGACGGGCCACTCCCATTCGATCTTCTCGCTCAGATAGCGGGAGAAGACCTCGACGTGGCGCGCCTCGTCCATCGTCTGGCTCGCGGCGTAGAGCTTGGCATCCATGCAGGGCACGGACGAGACGAGCTGCGACGCGACGATCAGGGCGCCCTGTTCGCCGTGCAGGAACTGCGAGAGCTGCCAGGCGACCTGGCTCTGGCGGACGCGCACCTGCTCCCGCGCGTTCATCTTCTCGTAGGGCGCGAAGCCGCGCAGCGGGTTGATCTCGGCGGGGAGCAGCGGCTCCTCCGGATCGACGTCGATCGACCAGTCGAGATCCGCGGCGCCGTCCCATTGGTCGCGCTTCGCCTTCGCGTAGAGCTCGCGCAGGCTCGAGGAGGGCGAGCCGTAGCGCCAGACATAACAGGTGTCGTACGAGGTCAGCACGCGCTCGAGGTCGGCGTCGACGGACGGGGAAACGGCGGACATGGATTGCTCTCCGGGCGGGGGAGGGACGGACCCTCCGCGGACGGCCCCGGCCCGATCCCGGGAGGCTCCCGGGTCGTGGGCGAGGACGACGGCCTGCCCGGCTCATCGGCTCGTGAGGGATTCGCCTGAGGGATTCGCCCGAACGTTCCGGCGGGCAGGGGCGGAGATTCGGGGCCGGCGAGGCGCCGCGAATCCCGGATGCCGGTCAGTCGCCGCGCGCCTGCTTGCCGAGGGCCCCCGCCGGATGGCGGGCGGCGTAGCCCTTCCGGTCGAGGCCGCGGCGCTCCTGGAGAACGGCGCCGAGGGCCGCGAGGACGAGGATCTCCGCGGCCACGCTGGCGCGCGGCGCGAGCCCGAGCGGTCCGCCCTCTTCTCGGATGCCCGCATCGAGGGTCACGTCGGCCAGCGCCGCGAGCGGCGATTCGAGCCCGCCCGTCACGGCGATCAGGCGCCCGCCGTAATCCCGCACCGCCCGCGCCGCGAGCAGGCATTCCGAGGTCGTCCCGCTGTTGCTGATCGCGATCACGACGTCGCCGGGCACGACCTGGCCGAGGCTGCCGTGGAGCGTCTCGGTCGCATGGAGGAAGGTCGCGGGGATGCCGGTCGAGGCGAGCAGGCTCGCCGCATAACGAGCGACGTGCTCGGGCTTGCCGACGCCGGTGACGTGGACGCGGCCGCCGGCCGCCTCCGACGTCTCGATCAGCTCGGCGGCCGCGAGCAGGGACACGCCGTCGTGTCGCTCGGCCAGTCGCGCGAGCTCGCGCGCGGCGACCTCGAGCACGCGCCTCCCGGCGCCGGCGCGCTCGCCCGCCGCCGCCTTCGCCGCACGCGCCGACTTCCCGATGCGCGCGCCCTTCGCGGACCGCGCTCCGAACGCCCCCCAGCGCAGATCCTTCGGCTTCGCGCCGTCGTAGAGCGCGAGCACCCGCGCGCCCAGCGTCGCCGCCTCGTCCGGAAACGCGCCGACCCGTTCGACACAAGCCGCTCCGCACGCATTGCCGAGGCGCGCCGCATCGATCGGCCCGAGCCCGAGGGCCTCCCCCGCGAGATAGCCGCCGAGGAACGCATCGCCCGCGCCCGTCGAATCGACGACCCGCTTCACGCGATAGGCCGGCACGCGCCGACATCCGGCGTCGTCGCAGACGAGCGAGCCTGCGGACCCGTCGGTGATCACCACGCGCGCAGCGCCGTACTTCTCCCGAACCCGCCGCGCGAGCTCGCCCAGATCGGACACGTCCGGGAACAGCTCCCGCGCCGCGGCGGCGGTCGGCTTCAGCAGATCGGCCGCGCGCAGCACCTTCTCGAAGGTCGCCCGGTCCCCGAGCGTCGCGAGCGCGTCGCTCGGCAGGACGTCGAGATCGACGACGGTCGAGAGGCCCTTCGCGTGGGCGAGCTCGAGGGCGGCGAGGGTCGTGTCGAGGGGCAGCTGGGAGATCTCGGTCGTGAGTCGGCGGGCGCGGGCGACGAAGTCGGCGTGGTCGCGCCGGACGTGCTCGGGGCGGGTCTCGGCGGTGGCACCCGCGGCCATGTAGATCGCACGCTCGCCCTCGGCGTCGACGAAGATCTCGGCGAGGGACGACGCGCTACCCGACAGGTCGAGGCTCGTCGCGATGCCGTGGGCCGCCATCGCGCGGCGCAGGCGGCGCCCCGCGTCGTCGTCGGCCTGGCGCCCGAAGATCCCGACCGGCACGCCGAAGAGCGCCGCCCAGCCGAGCTGGTTCAGCATCAGCCCGCCGATCCGGACCTCGACCGGGCTCGCCCCCGGCGCCGCCTCGAGCAGCCCCTTCTCGTTGGCGGCGAGCACACGACGCGTGCGGTGCATGCGGTCGAGGACCATGCTGCCGATGCCGACGAGCTCGAGCGCGTCGCTCCCGCCCGCCCCGCGGCTCGGCGTCGGCTTCGCGCTCCGACCCACCCCGGCCTTCTTTTCAGCGCGCGGACGCGTCATGCATTCCTCCGCACGAAGCGGGTGACCCAGGGCTCGCCGATCTCGCGGACCGCCATCGCCTGGACCGCCGCATAGGCGTCGTCGAAGCGCGCGACCTCGCCGGCGGGCAGCGCGGAGGTTCCTGGCGCGACGCAGGCGCTCGAGATCACGCCGTCGACGACGAGCGCGCGCTTCAGGCAGGCGAGGGTCGGGCGTTTGCCGTTCGAGAGCGTCGTGCAGTCGCGGAACGCGTCGGCGATCCGCTGCGCCGCGTCCATCCGCTCGACGTCGCCGGCGCGGCAGACCTGCCAGGACCAGGCCCATTCCCGCGGCATCGCGTTCGCCGGTCCCGAGACGACGCCGATCGGCAGACCGCCGGCGCGGCGCCAGCGATCCCAGTGCTCGTGGATCATCCCCAGGATCCCGGGGCGATACGGGCGGAAGATGTCGAAGATGAGCTTCGCGTTCCCGATGTAGATGCCGAACTCGCCGCGGTCCTTGAAGCTCGACGCGGCGCGCGTGTAGTTGCCCAGCACCTTGTCCGAAGCCGAGACCTTGATCCCGCGCACGAAGTCGAGGCGGCTCATCGCCTTGACCTGCTTCGTGCGGATGTGCGGGACCTTCGGGTCGACGGCGATGTCGGCGTTGTCGTAGAGGTAGATCGGGATGTGGCGCGCGCGGGCGTCGAGCAGGTCGGCGACGTCGCGCAGCAGGAATCGGACCGGATCCTGGACGCCCTGGATCGAGAGCGGCGCGATGACGGCCGCGTCGGCGCCGCATTCGAGGGCGAACTCGAGGTTCGCGAGGGTGTCGCGGGCGGTCGGCGCCGTGACCCCCGCCCAGTGCTCGACGCCGTCGGCGTCCATCGCGGTCAGCTGGCGGTTGGTCTTCGCGACCTCTTCGGCACAGACGCGGATCACCGCCTGGCGGGTCTCGTTGTCGATCTTGTCCCACTCGCCGGTCGTGCCGGCGGAGAAGATGATGTCGGCGCCGGCGCCCTCCTGGACGACGTGGCGCACGAGCGCGCGCTGGTCGGCTTCGAGCAGCGAGCCCTCGTCGTCGAGAATGGTGAGCACGGGAACCGAGAGTCCCGGCTTCGGTCTGGCCTGCTCGACGCTGCGAATCGCAAAGCCCTCCGCGCCTTCTGCGCGGGGCACATCATAGCCCCACGATCGCGCGGTTCGGGAGCCGGTCCGCGCCTCAGAGCGTCTCGAAGAAGAACGTCATCTTGACGCCGAGGGCCGCAGCCAGCTTGTACATCGTCGACATCGAGGCCGCGCTCTTGCCGAGCTCGATCTGGGAGATCAGGCTGACGGAGAGGCCGGTGCGGTTCGCGAGCTGCTTGAGGGTCAGGCCCGATTCGTGGCGGCGGCTGCGGATCCGGGTCCCGATCTCGCCGTTGAGGCGCGACTCGAGGTCGACGACGAGGCCGCGGTCGCGGATCGCCTCCTTCACGACGGCGAGGACCTCTTCGGAGTCGATCGGCTTCTGGAGATAGTGGAAGGCCTGGTGCTTCATCGTTTCGACCGCGAGCTCGACGGACGCGACGCTGCTGGTCGCGATGACACAGAGATCCCGGTCGAGGGAACGGATGGCCGCGAGCGCCTCCCGGCCGCCGGTGCCGGGCGAGACGTCGAGGATGACGAGCTGGATGCGGTGGCTGCGGAGCTCCTGCGGCGCCTGCATCGGATCCGACTGGCAGACGACACCCCAGCCCTCGCCGGTGAGGACCTCCTTCAGCGCCTGCTGGGCTTCCATCTCCCGATCGATGACGAGGATATTCAGTGTCTGCTGGCTGGCCATGGCGATCCCGTTCCCCCTCGACCCGCGACGTCCGAGCGCCCTCCTCGGGCGGCCGACCCGGGCGGGGCGGCGACGCTGCGGGTCGGGCAGGTCCCGGGCGATGCCCACGACCTGCACACGACTTGCCGCTCCCATCGGGCTTTTCGCCGAGGGGCCTGAGGGTTTTCTTGGATTTCGTCGGGATTTCCGCTGAGCCTTCAGCTCAGGGGCTCGTCGGGGCGGCCGGGGAGGGAACGCCCGGGCCAGCCGACGGATCGAGCGGGTCGATCGGCGAGTAGAGCCAGGCCGGATTGAAGGCCTGGGGATTCGCGTTGACCCGGATCGCGCGCTTCACGTCGAAGTGGATCGGGTCCCGACCGGGCTCGTGGATCTCGAGCCAGGCCGGCACCATCAGCCGCTCGAAGCGGACGAGGGGGCCCAGGTACAGGGTCTCGCCGCTCGTGCGATCGATGCGCTGGACCTGGAGGGTCTCGGTATCGACCCAGAGCCGCGCGATCGGTCCGGTCGCCGCGGACGGCGCCTCGAGCGCGAGGGACCCGCCGCGGGCGGTCGAGAGGTCGTGTTCGAGGTCGTCGTCCGCCGGGTCGGCATTCGGCGCCCCGGCCAGGATGTCGGAGGCTGGATCGGACACGGGGAGCCGGTGGACCTCCGGCGCCGCCAGCGCGGGATCGCCGAAGACATAACAGTCGAGCTCGCCGCAGGGCGCGACCCCGATCCAGCGGCTGTCGACGCCGAACGACTCGAGCGCGACGCGCAGCGTCTCCTGCGACGAGGGCTGGAGCAGGAACACGGGCTGGAGCATCGGCTGCGGATGGTCGAGGGCCTCGCCGTCCTTCGCCGCGAGCAGATCGGTCCCGGAGAGCAGATAGCGATCGACGCGGCCCCCGCTGCCCCGCAGCTCGAGACGCGCGAGCCCGCTCGGATGGCTGACGAGCTGACCCGTCGCGATCGCGTCTCCGTCGCCGACGCGCATGACGAGATCGAGCTGGATCGCCTGGGTCCGCCCCGAGGTCAGGTTCGCCTGCGCCACCGCCGCGAGCGCGCGATCGGGCTTCGGGACGAAGGCGTAGGCCTCCGGCGCGAAGGGGCCGGCGAGCAGCGCGAGGGCACCGGCGAACGCGACGAGGCCGACGCCCCGTCCGCGCGCGCCGCGGCCTCGTTCGGCGGGAAGCTCGCTCACGCCCGCTGTCCCGCGAGCCGCGAGGCCCCGGCATAACGCGCGCGCGCACCGAGCTCGCTCTCGATGCGCAGGAGCTGGTTGTACTTGCAGATCCGATCCGTCCGGCACAGCGACCCCGTCTTGATCTGGCCCGTCGAGGCGCCGACCGCGAGGTCCGCGATCGTCGTGTCCTCGGTCTCCCCCGAGCGGTGCGAGCTGACCGAGCCGAAGCCCGCCGCGTTCGCCATGCGGATCGCCTCGAGGGTCTCCGAGAGCGTCCCGATCTGGTTGACCTTGATGAGGATCGCGTTCGCCGTCTGCTCGTCGATGCCGCGCTTCAGGATGGCCGGATTCGTCACGAAGAGGTCGTCCCCGACGAGCTGGCAGCGGTTCCCGAGCTTCTCGGTCATCAGCTTCCAGCCCGCCCAGTCGTCCTCGGCGAGGCCGTCCTCGATCGAAACGATCGGGTAGCGCGCGACCCAATCCGCCCAGAACTCGACCATGCCCTTCGAGTCGAGCTTCCGACCCTCGCCGGCGAGATGGTATTCGCCCTTCGAGTAGAACTCGCTCGACGCCGGATCGAGCGCGATCGAGATGTCCCGGCCCGCCTTGTAGCCGGCGCGGTCGATCGCCTGGAGGATCAGCTCGAGCGCCTCGACGTTGCTGCCGAGGTTCGGCGCGAAGCCGCCCTCGTCGCCGACCGCCGTCGAGTAGTTCTTCTCGCGCAGCACGGTCTTCAGCGTGTGGAAGACCTCGGCGCCCCAGCGCAGGGCGTCCGCAAACGTGGGCGCGCCGAGCGGATAGAGCATGAACTCCTGGACGTCGACGTTGTTGTCCGCGTGGGCCCCGCCGTTCAGGACGTTCATCATCGGCGCCGGCAGGAGCGCCGCCGCGTCGCCTCCGATGAAGCGATAGAGCGGCTGGCCGTTCGCCGCGGCCGCCGCGTGGGCCGCTGCGAGGGAGACGCCGAGGATGGCGTTGGCCCCGAGGCGGGATTTCGTCGGCGTGCCGTCGAGCCCGATCAGGAGCTCGTCGAGGGCCGACTGCTCGGCGAGCCCCGCGAGCGGTCGACCCGCGACCGCCTTCGCGATCTCGCCGTTGACGAAGGCGACCGCCTTCTGGACGCCCTTGCCGAGATAGCGGGACTTGTCGCCGTCGCGGAGCTCGAGAGCCTCGCGGGCGCCCGTCGACGCCCCGGACGGGACCGCGGCTCGGCCGCGGGTTCCGCCGCTCGTCGTGAGGTCGACTTCGATGGTGGGATTGCCGCGGGAATCGAGAATCTCCCGCGCGACGACTCGTTCGATGCGGACCTGCGCCATCGCGGCCACTCTCCTCGTTCTTCCCTCGTTCTGCGCTCTGCTGCTGCCGGCGGCTCTCGCCGATCCGGACTTTCGCTCGACCGTCGACCCGTTCACCCGGTCGTCCGACTCGCCCCGCCCCTGAACGGGGCCGGCCCCTTCGGGCGGCCGATCGTAGCAGGCGACGACTAGCCGGACTCGCCGTCGCCGGGTCCGAGCATCGGCAGGACCACCAGTCGACCATCGGGCCCGGGCGCGACTTGCGCATCGATCGCAAACGCCCGTTTCAGATTCGCCGGTGTGAGCACCGCTTCGGGGCTCCCGACGGCCACGACCTCCCCCTCCCCGAGCAGGACGAGCCGATCACAGGCCCGCGCGGCGAGGGTCAGGTCGTGGGACACGACGAGCGCCCCGCGCCCGGCGGCGACGAAGCGGCGCACCTCGCGCAGCACCTCGAGCCGGTGCTTCAGATCGAGGAAGGCCGTCGGCTCGTCGAGCAGCAGCAGACCCGGGTCCTGGACCAGGGCGCGGGCGAAGAGCACGAGCTGCCGCTCGCCCCCGGAGAGCGTCTCGACGCTGCGGTCGGCCAGGTCCTCGATGCCCAGGCGCGCGAGGGCCGTGCGGGCGCGGGCGACGTCCGCCTCGCTGTCGAGGCCGACGAGGGGCTGGTGCGGCGCGCGGCCCATCAGGACGAGCTCGCCGGCGCGGAACGGGAAGGGGACGTGGAGATCCTGGGGCACGAGAGCGATGCGCCGGGCCACCGCGCGCCGCCCGAGCGACCTCACCGGCGTGTCGCCGAGCAGCACACGCCCCGCCGCCGGGGCGAGCAGCCCGTTGGCGAGCTGGAGCAGCGTCGTCTTCCCGACCCCGTTGCGACCCGCGAGCCCGACGATCTCCCCGGGCCGGACCTCGAAGTCGATCCCCGAGAGCAGCGTCCGCCCGCCGCGCGTCGCCGCGACGGCCTCGAAGCGGAGCGTCTCGCCTAACACCTCGGCAGCGCGCGGGACGGTATTCACGGAAGCCGGCTCCGCGACTGGCTGCGCCGCAGCAGCAGGATGAAGAGCGGGCCGCCCAGCAGCGCGGTCACTGCGCCGACCGGCAGCTCGCGCCCGTCGATCAGGCTGCGCGCGAGGGTGTCCGAGAGGACGAGGAAGCCGGCGCCGCAGATCGCCGTCGCCGGCACGAGCAGCCGGTGGTCGCTCCCGATCACGAGCCGCAGCGCATGGGGCACGATCAAGCCCACGAATCCGATCAGCCCCGAGACCGAGACCGCCGCGCCGACCATCAACGACGTCGCGAGCAGGAGCGCGCGCCGATGCGCGTCGACGGGGACACCGAGCTCCGATGCGCTCTCGTCCCCGAGCGCCAGCAGGTTCAGGCTGCGCGCGAGGACGCAGGCGACCCCGAGCCCGAGGATCACACTCGCCGCGACGAGCCCCGCCGCATCGATCTCGACGGCGGAGAGCTGACCGATCAGCCAGAGGAAGATCCGCGAGCCCTCGAAGAAGCCGGCGATCGAGGCGAGGAAGACGATGCCCGCGGAGGCGACGGCATTGAACACCACACCCGTCAGCAACAGCCCCGTCGGCCCGCTCCCGCCGCGTCCGCCGGAGACCCAGTACAGGAGACCCGTCGCGACGATGCCGCCGACGAAGGCCGCGACCGGCACCGACTGCGTCGGCAACGCGACGATCCCGCCGAGGGCGAGCACCGCGATCCCGGCGAGCGCCGCCCCGCCCGACACGCCGAGCACGTAGGGATCGGCGAGCGGATTGCGCAGCAGCGCCTGGAAGACCGCTCCCGCCGTCGCCAGCGCCGCCCCGACGAGGAGCCCGAGCACGACGCGCGGCAGCCGCACGCCGAGCACGATGTCGCGGGTCGCCTCGCTGCCTTCGCCCAGCACGAGGGCGCGGAAGACCTCCGGGATCGAGAGCGGGGCGGGCCCCGTCGCGAGGGCGCCGAGCACGATCAGCACCAGCGCCGCCGTCGAGACCCCGAGCACCGTGACGAGCCGAGCGGGCGTCAGCCGGATCACGGCGCCCCCCGCCCGGCGGCGAGCTCGCCCGCGATCGCCGATTCGATCGGCGCGCCGTGGACCGCGACGGCCAGATCCCGCAGCGCCCGGTCGAGATCGGGACCGGGGAGGCTCACGCGCGTCGCGTCGAGGGCGAGGACCCGCCCGGCCTTCACCGCCGGCAGGCTCGGCCAGCGCGACCAGAAGGCGAGGGCGCCCGCGCTCTCCGCCGCTGCCTCGGCCTGGGGCGAGAGATCGAGCACGAGCTCGGGCCCTGCCGCGACGAGCCATTCGAGAGAGCCCCGCGGATAGCCACGCGCCACCTCGGCCCCGAGATTCGTCGCGCCGACCGCCCGCAGGAGCTCGTCGAGGAAGGTCTCGCCCCCGACGAGGTAGAGCGGCGAGCGATCGAGCACGATCACCGTCCGCGGCCGCGGCCTTCCGGCGACCGCCCGCTCGACCGCCGCCCGGAGCGCACGGATCGCCGTGATCCGCTCCTCGGCTTTCGCTTCGCGACCGACGAGCCGACCGATCCGCTCGATGTTGGCGAGGACCTGCTCGTAGCGTTCGTTCTCGAAGATCTCGACCTCGAGCCCGAGACGGCGAAGGGCAGCGCCATGGGACTCCTGCTCGAGGCCGGCGACGATCAGGACGCGATCGGGCCGGAGCGCCATCACGGCTTCGAGGCTCGGATCGAAGAGCCCGCCGACCCTCGGCCGGTCGGCCAGCTCCGGCTCGACCCGCGCCGAGTAGTCGTCGACCCCGACCAGGGTCTGCGCGGCGCCGAGCCGCGCGACGATGGCGGTGAGCGAGGGGTTCAGGGAGACGAGTCGCGGGGGGTGCGCGGTCGCCGCGGAGGAGGCGGCCTCCGGGACCGGGACGGCGGATCCGGCCGGGGCCGCGGCCTGCGCGACGAGGGACGAGAGCAGCACCGCCGCCAGGAAGAGGGCAGGGGGGGCGAAGCGACGCGCGGCGGGGCCGAGCTTGCGAGACGGGGATGTGGGCGTGGAGCCGGGCCGCATGGTCGCAATCATGCCCGGTCTGCTCCGTCGGCGCCGACGGGATCCGATCGGCGCGACGCGACGAGACCGCCGGGGTCGTGAGCCCCCCGGCGGTCGATGGTCGCCCGCGTTACTTCGTCGTCGTCGGCGCGCCGGCCTTCGCCGCCGCGGCCTTGCCCCCGGCGCCCCCGACCACGACGAGGGGCCGGAGCTTCGCCATCAACGCCGGCCCGATCCCGCGCACCGCTTCGAGGTCTTCGAGGGAGGCGAAGCCGCCCTGGGCCTCGCGGGCCTCGACGATCGCCGCCGCCTTCGAGGCCCCGATCCCCGGCAGGGTCTCGAGCTCCTCGGCGGAGGCCCGGTTGAGGTCGATCGGCGCGCGCGCCGCCCCCGGATCGGCGGCGGAGGCGACGCCGGTCCAGAGCAGGAGCCCGATCAGGGCGTATGCGAACGCGTTCCGCATGCGCAGGCGAGCGGCCGGGCGAGCGGCGGCAAGGGACGCCGAAGTCCCCGCCGACAAAGGCGATTCGAACGGAATGGACATGGTCATGTACTCCCCGGGACCGGGGCGAAGAAGAGAAGCCGGCGCGAGGGCGCCGATCCGCTCGACCCGACCGGCG
>JBIPOQ010000375.1:0-4163 GCA_044379055.1 Myxococcota bacterium | reverse complement strand
TGCTCGTCTCGTTCACGGTCAATGTCCTGAACGAGGAGCTCGACGGTCCGTTCACACTGATGCTGACGAGCCTGGTGGGCGGCCTCGGTTATTCGCCGGCGGAGGTCGCGATCGAGCTCGATCCGACGGTCCCCGCGGCGCTCGACACGTCCGCCGTGCCGGGCTTCGTCTTCGACGGCAGCTTCGATCCCTTCGTGCGCGTGCGCGACGACTACGACCCGCCGACGACGGCCTACGACTACGTCGGCTGGACGGTGCAGCAGGGGACGCGGGTCGTCTTCCGCTACGAGGTGCTGACCCGCCTGCGCGGGAGCGCGTATCCGCAGTTCACGGCGAATGCGGTGCCCCGCGTGGTGCCGGAGCCGGGGACGGCGCTGCTCTTCGGGCTCGGGCTCGCGGGCCTCGCGATGGCCGGCGGCCGCGGAGACCGGACCCGCGCCTAGCGCGGAAGACCTTGCGAACGAAAGATCGGGGGATGGCGTGCGGAGAGGATGGACGGCCTCGGCGATCGGGGTCATCGGGTTCGCGTGGGGATCGATCGCGGCGGGCGTCGCCGCGGCCGATCCCGTCGAAGACGCCTTGAAGGCGGCGCGCGAGGACGTCGAGCAGGGGCGCTGCGAGCAGGCCCAGGAGCGCCTCGAGGCGATCGAGGGGCTCACGAATCGGGCGCGGCTCCTCGGTGGACAGTGCTTGATCCGGACGGGGCGTTATCCCGAGGCGCTCGCGAGCCTCGACCGTGCCCGCGGTGCCCAGGACCTGACGGCCGCCCAGGTCGGCGACGTCGAGCTCTTCCGCGGTGTCGCGCTCTACCATCTCGAACGCTATGCGGAAGCCTCGGCGGCGCTCGGATCGGCGGAGGACCTGACCTCCGAGCCGGCGCAGCTCGCGCTCTACCGCGGACTGATCGCCCTCCGCGGCGGCGACAACGAGCGCGCGGCCCCCGACCTCGAAGCCGCGGCGCTGCTCTCTCCGGCCCTGACCGAGCCGGTCGCCTCGTATTATGCGGGTCTCGCCTGGCAGGGCGCCGGCCGCAAGGACGACGCGCGCACCGCCTTCCAGCGCGTCATCGCCCTCGACGGCGAGGACGGCGCCTGGGGCCGCCAGGCGCGGGAGCTGCTCGGCGCGACCCAGCCCCATCCCTTTTCGTTGCGGGCGATGGCCGGCCTCGAGTACGACGACAACGTGATCCTGCGCGGGGGGGCGACCCAGTTCGCCGCGCCCGACTCGCCCTCGGCGACCCGGGACGGCGAGAAGGACGGCCGCGCGATCTGGAGCGTCGACGGCAGCTTCCAGCTCGCCGAGGCGGGCGAATTCGGCGCGGGCCTGACGGCCGGCTATTCCGGCAACGCCCATTTCGATCTGGCCGACTTCAACACCCAGTATCCGCGCATCGGCGCCTACGTCCTGAACCGGCTCGCCCCGGAGACGACGGCGCAGCTGCGCTACGAGTTCGGCGCCGCCTGGGTCGACGAAAAATCGTTCCTGCGGACCCAGCTCGCCGAGGCCGGCCTCTCGCATGCCTGGGCGGAGGCGGGGACGACGGTGCTCGTCGCCGATCTGCTCTGGAACGACCTGCGCTTCCCGACCCGGAACGTCGACGACGTCCAGGCAGGCGGCGGCCCCGGCGATCCCTGCGACGTCCTCGACGGCACGAGCTGCGGACCGGAAGGCCTCGACGAGGGACGCGAGCGCGACCGCGACGGCATCGGCTTCGGCGCCGCGATCGAGCATCGCTATGCGCTGCCGATCGTCGGCGCGGCGAGCGCGGTGCTCGATGCCGTGCGACTCGGCGGCGGATACCGTTTCCGCTACTACGACGCCCAGGGCAACGAGTGGACGCACGCGAGCCACATCTTCACCGCGGGCCTCGAATTCGATCTGCCCCACGGCTTCAGCCTGGCGAACCGCTTCGGCTACGAGTACCGGGACTTCTCCGATCCCTCGACCTTCCCCGACCAGGAGCCGGCGAACGTGCAGTACCGCCTGTCGAGCCAGGATCGGCAGGAGCACGAGGTCAGCTTCAGCGCCGAGCTCGCGAAGGCGCTGACGCCGAACGTCTCGATGAGCACGCGCTGGTCGTTCCTCGACAACGAGAGCAACCGGCGCGTCTACGACTACACCCGGCACATCGTCGGGGCCTACGTGAACGTGCGTTTCGAGTGAGACCGGCGCCGCCGGCGGCGCGAAGGAGATGAAGACGATGCGGAACATTCTCGGACGGCGAGCGGGAGTCTCTCTGGCCCTCTGGGCCCTGATGGCGATCGGGATCGCAGGGGCGGCGCAGGCCGAGGAGCCGGTCGCCCCCGGATCGGCCTTCGACCGGACGTTCTCGGCGACGTCGCCGGACCCGACGAACGAGGTCGGGGTCGCGGGCAAGGTCGTCGATCGTTTCACGCCGCCCGTCGCTGCACCGATCGATCCGGGCTCGCCGGGACAGCCCCTCGCGCAGACGTTGGGTCCGGTCCTTCGGCCCTGCGATACGCCTGGATCGGGCTGTCGCAATCCGCAGCCGATCTCGCCGCAGGTCGGTGTGCCGCCGATCGTGCCGGGCACCCGCCCGCCGCGCGCGAACCCCTAGACGTGACTCGAAGAATGGATCTGTGCTGAGCGGGACCGGGGCGGCGGGAGCTGCTCGCTCAAGCGCACCGTAGATTGGCGACCGGGCTCGATGCCATGGCTCGGCGCACTCTGCTCAATACGCTCGCCGAAGCTGGTGTGCACGTTCTCTTCGGATGAACCGGCTCCAGTACTCGCCCCGGTAGCTCCGCAGGATCCGCTCGGGCAACTCGAGCCGATTCGGGAACAGCCGCGTCTCGAGGATTCGACCGACGCTCCACGGCTCGTCCGTGATCCCCAGTCGCTGAGCGGGGGTCTTTGGGAGCTGCCGCTCCGACGCCGCCTTCACCAGGTTCCGCCACACCTGGAAGATCGCGTGGCGATGGATCACCGCCTGGATCCGCTTCGAGAAGGCGACCGTCTCGCGTTTGTGGTTCGCGCCGCTGTGGCGCAGGAACATGTGGTGGGCGTTGATCGCGAAGAGCGGGTTGTTTGCGGTTCGGGGCGCCTTCGAGTGTGTCGTCTTGTGCTCGATTTCGGGGCGCTGGAGGCGTTTCAGGGCGGTTTGGTATTCGGACTTCTCGTCGGTGCGCAGCTCGATCGGGCGCGCGTCGGGTAGGTTCGTGCGGAGCAGCTCGAGAACATCGCGCGTCAAGGATGCGGGATCGGGGCGGCCCAGCTTTTCTTCGTAAGCGGCCCGTCGCTTCTTCTGCAGCGCGGTCATGGTGCCGGCGCGGCGGCGTTCGGTCACGACGAAGTCGTGGCTGTAGTAGGTCGCGGCACCGATGAGGCCGGTGAGCTCGAGGGGCCAGTACTGGCCGCCGGCGAAGGTACCGAGGCCGTCCAGGATGACGGGTTCTTCGGCGAGTCTGGCCTGGGCCTTCTTTCGGAACGTCTCGTGGAGCAGGAGGCAGTGGCGGCCGAGGCGGTCGGCAAGGCGCTGGATGGTGGCGTGGGCGACGCCGAATTGGCGGGCGATCTGGCGGTGGCCGGAGCCGGCGACTTCGGCGCGGAAGACGGGATCGAGGAGGTCGGGGCGGCGGAGCCAGTAGGTGGGGGAGAAGGTCTGTGAACTGAAGGCGCGTTTGCAGTGAGAACAGCGGTACCGTTGGATGAGATGAGGGCGGGTCTGGCGGCGGTAGAAGCCGGCTCGCTTGAAGCGCCAACCTGTTGAATTCCGATGAAAAAGGCAACCAGGGTTGGGACAATGGGGCGGTGTGCAGGCGACGCGAGGGCGGGAGGCGTTCGACATGATTCCGCTGGGAGCAGGGATCGTGCCGGGACCAATCAAGGGGCCACGTTACATGCGTTTCGACGACTATCCCTACGACGCCGTCGCATTCCTCTACGACGAGCTCGCCGCCGCCTACTCGCTCGGCCGCATCCGGCGCTCGAAGGAGTCCCAGCTCGCGGCCATCGCCCGCGGCGAACGCGTGCTCTATGCCGGCGTGGGACGCGGGACGGACGCCCTGCTCGCCGCGCGCTTCGGTGCCCGGGTCACGGCGATCGATCTCTCGCCGCGTATGCTCGCGCGCTTCGAGCGACGCCTCGCGCGCGAGGGGCTCGAGGCTCGGCTGATCCACGGCGACGTCGCGGAGCACGCGCCG
>JBIPOQ010000374.1:0-4170 GCA_044379055.1 Myxococcota bacterium | reverse complement strand
GAGCCCCAGCATCAGCGTTCCGAATAATAGAGTTGCGTTCTGCTAAATGGAACGGGGTGGGTGGGAATTTTTGGGCCCGTGCGAAGGACCGCTCGGGTCCCCGTTCGCGGTCGGTCCGACGTCGGGCCCGATCGCGGCCAGCACGGTCGAGTGGACCCGGAGCCGGGCGACCCCCGTCGGATCCGAGCCGAGCTGGAAGGGCGCGAGGACGCCGAGGGTCCGCCGACCCACGGCCTGATGGGCCACGACGGCGGACTCGATGTCCCGATCGCCGTGGAGCGATTCGCCCCGGGAAGGGCAGCCGAGCTGGAGCACGATCGGGGACGCCGGCAGCGCGTCGACCGCGGCGCGGAGCGCCTCCCGAGCCCAGCCCGCGTCCGGGAGCGCCAGGGCGACCCGGTCCCCCCGCGCGAGGGCGCCGAGCACGCCGACGGCCCCCCGCCGCGGGTCGAGGCCGGAGACGTAGAGCTCGTCGAAGGCGTCGGGCTCGATCTCGGGTCCGCGCTTCGCTGCGCGCCCGGCTTCCCGACCCGGCGGGCCGGCCAGGCGCAGGAGCAGTCGATCGAGATGCGGCTCGATCGGGGCGGCCTCGTCGAGGCCGAGCTGTCGGCGGATCCAGACGATCGGGGGCTCGCCTTCGAGGGCATCGATCCAGTGCGTGCGACAAGCGGTGATTTCGAGCCAGGGGCTCGCGAGGCGGGTGGCGCCCGCGCATTGGACCCGGGCCGGGCGGCCCGGCATCGGACGGCCCGGAAAGAGCAGACCGACGAGGGGCTCCGACTCGCCGGGATCGGCGGGGAAGGCCCAGCTCGAGGCAGGGCTGCCGTCGACCCCGCTCGCCGCCGCCCCGGCGAGCCAGGGGCCGCCGAAATCGGGCGAGAACCGGTCGAGCAGGGGCCGGAGCGACGGCGGCCCGAGAGCATCGGGGAAGAGGAGGACGAGGTCGTCCGGGCCCGGCACGACGCGCTCCCCGGCCGAGAGGATCTCCTTTGCGAGGACGTCGGGGTCCCGCTGGCCCGCCTCACAGACGATCGGGACCGGTGCACCTTCGCCCGCGGTCCAGGCGAGCACCGCCACGGCCGGCTCGCCCTGCCAGACCCGGCCATCGAGCAGGAGTCCCTCGAAGCTCGTGCCGAGCAGCTCGGCCCCCGGCCACCGGGCCGCCAGCCGCCGCCCCACGTCCTCGCCCGTCCGGCCGGCGGCGGCCGTCGACAGCACGAAGGCCCCGGCCACCGCCTGCGGGTCGCCTAGCGCCGCCTCGACCGCCTCCGCGAGGGCGGTGGCGGCTCCCGCCGACTCGAGGGCGGACTCGAGCGCGAGGGCGAGGCGAGTCATGGCCCCAGTCGATACCCCCTTCCGGCCCGCCGCCGCCAGCGCCCCGGCCCCGAAACGGCCCGGAGCGCTCGAATTCTCGGGTTTCGGCCAGCCACTGCGTTGGCTAGATTGGCCGGCGGCCGCTCCTCCAGGCGGCCGTCGAGCCCCCCTGCCGATGAGGAATCACGAGGCGACGCCCCGACCCGGTCGGGTGTGTCTACGGGGGCGCTGGACTCGTTCCGGTCGGTCCAGCGAGATGGAATTGAGCGACTACGAAATCATCACGCAGCGGTCCGACCTCGAGCGACTCGCCAAGCAGCTGTTGCGTGAAGAGATCGTCGCCTTCGACACGGAAGCCGACAGCTTCTACCACTACTTCGACAAGGTCTGCCTGGTCCAGATCGCGACCCACGACGGCTGCTGGCTCGTCGACCCGATCGCCCTCGGCGGCGCGGCCGAGCTCGCGCCCCTCGGCGAAGTCTTCGCGTCGCCGAAGGTCAAGATCCTGTTCCACGCCGCCGAGTACGACATCTACGTCCTCAAGCGCGACTGCAACTTCGAGTTCACGAACCTCTTCGACACGATGGTCTCGGCCCAGCTGCTCGGCTATCCGGCGATCGGGCTCGCGGCTCTGGTCGAGAAGCATTTCGGCGTGTCGCTGCCCAAGGACGAGCAGCGCTCCGACTGGTCGCGGCGTCCGCTGACCGAGAAGCAGCTTCGTTATGCGGCCTCGGACGTCCACTACCTGATCCAGCTCGCCGAGACCCTCGAAGGCGAGCTCGGGCGCGCCGGACGCCTCGAATGGGCGAAGAACGACTTCGAGACCCTGTGCGGCCGACGCTGGCCCGATCGCGAGTTCGACGAGCTCGGCTATCTGCGTATCACCGGCGCCCGCGCCCTCGATCCCGTGGCGCTCGCCGTGCTGCGCGAGCTCTATCTGCTGCGCGACCAACGCTCGCGGGAGATCGATCGCCCGCCGTTCAAGGTCCTCGGCAATCGCACGCTGCTCGAGATCGCACGCGAGAAGATCTCCGACCTCGACTCGCTCGCGGAGATCAAGGGCATCACGGACCTGATCCTGAAGCGACTCGGCAAGGATCTCGTCGCCGCCGTGAAGAAGGGGCTGCGCAAGCCGCATGGCCCGATCCCGCGCCTCGACACGGCGGTGCGTCGGCGAATGGATCGCGAGACCGAGAAGCGGCTCGCGGCGCTCAAGGAATGGCGCGGCCCGCGCGCGCAGTCGCTCGCGCTCGACCCGGGCGTGCTCTGTCCGAACGCGGCCCTCGAAGCGATCGCCTGGGCGAATCCGACGGCCGCCGGAGAGATGACCGGCATCGTCGAGCTGAAGGGCTGGTTCGTGCGCGAGTTCGGCGAGGAGATCGTCGGCGTGCTGGCGAGTCAGGCCGAAGCCGCCGCGAGCGAGCCCGCCCTCGAGGCGACCGAAGCCGGGGAAGAGCGATCCGAAGGCGCGACGCGTCGATCCCGGCGGCGATCGGGCCGAAGCCGCCGCGCGGCCCGCGCGAAGAAGGCGGCCTCGCGCTCGACGACGAAGTCCAGCGGCTAGCCGCTCGCCGCTCTCCCGCGGCCCCCGAATCCGAGGCCCCAAAACGGAATCGCCCCCTCCTGGATCGCCGGAGAGGGCGAATCGGGAGGGGGCGACTTCGAGCAGGAGGGGATCGGTCTCCTGGATCACGTCGAGAGGATTACTGGCCGGCCCGAACGAACGCGCCCGTGTTTAACCGCTCGGGCCAGCCAGTTTTCCTATCGAACGATTCATTCCTAGAGCAGGTTGCGTGCCAGCTCTGAAGAATTTTTCAACGACCCGCCAACCCGTTGAAACAAAAGCGCTTTCCTTCGATGAGCGAGGCTTGACCAGCTCGCCGGCCAGCTGCAGCCTCGTGCGGCAGTTTTAGCGCGCGAGCCGGGCGCCGAGCCCTCGATCCGCCACAAATCCCCGCCCGGCCGCGGAGTTGACCCCGCTTGCCCCCTCGATTGGCTGCCACCTCATGCGGCAGCTCTTTCCAGCATGCCTCGGGCGGAAGGAGCCGCCGGACCCCGCGCGCCGGCCCCCGACGCGGTCCACGGCCGGGCGCCTTGACGCCCCGGACGATGGGATAGACTGCGACCGTGTTCGCCGCACGGCGCCAGCAACTGCTCGACTCCCTGGGCCCGAACGCCGTCGCGATCTTCGTGGGCGGTCGCCTCGCCACGCGCTCCGCCGACACCGAGTACCCGTTCCGCCAGGACAGCGATTTCTGGTACCTGACGGGCTTCGACCACCCCGATGCGATCGCCGTCCTCTCGACCCGCCCGGGTCCGACCTTCACGCTCTTCGTCCAGCCCCGGGACCGCACCGCGGAGACCTGGACCGGCTACCGCCCGGGCGTCGAGGGCGCCGTCGCCGACTACGCCGCCGACGAGGCCCATCCGCGCGAGTCCTTCCTCGAGAAGCTCCCCGCGCTCGTCCGGGGCGCCGACCGCATCTACCACACCCTCGGCCGCGACCCCGCCATCGATGCCCGGATCGTCTCGCTCCAGGACGAGATCCGACGCCAGTCCCGCGGCGGCGTCCTGCCCGCGGAGTCGATCGTCGATCCGCGCCTCCTCGTCCACGAGATGCGCCTGCGCAAATCGAGCGAAGAGATCGCCCTCATGCAGCACGCGGCCGGGATCTCCCTCGAGGCCCACCACGCCGCCGCCCGCCTCGCCCAGCCCGGCCGCTTCGAGTACGAGCTCGAGGCCGCCCTCGGTCAGGTCTTCCGCGCCCGCGGCGGCGCCGGCCCCGCCTACGGCACGATCGTCGGCGGCGGAAGGAACGCGACGATCCTCCACTACATCCGCAACGACCGACCGCTC
>JBIPOQ010000373.1:0-4173 GCA_044379055.1 Myxococcota bacterium | reverse complement strand
CCGCCGCGCGATGGGCTTCAAGCGCTCGATCGAGCGCATGGAGAAGATCGAGGGGCGCCTGCGAAGCGGCATGCGCGCCCGCGGCCTGACCCGGGAGGCCGAGGACCAGATCGTGCTGCACATCCGCTCCTTCGCGCTCTACGGCTTCCCGGAATCGCATTCGGCGTCGTTCGCGCTGATCGCCTACGCCTCCGCCTATCTCAAGCGCCACCATCCGGCGGCCTTCCTCGTCGGTCTGCTGCGCGCCCAGCCGATGGGCTTCTACAGCCCGGCGACGCTCGTGAAGGATGCGCAGCGCCACGGCGTCGAGGTCCGGCCGGTCGACGTCGTGTTCTCCCGGGTGCAGAGCGATCTCGAGCCGGGGCGCCGCGGCACGGACCGAGCAGGCGGCGCGAGCGACGCGCGGGCGACGCCGAGGCCCGCGGTGCGCATCGGGCTCGACGCCGTCGGCGGCGCGCGTCGGAAGACGGCGGCGCGGATCGTGGCCGAGCGGGAGCGACGGGTCTTCGAGGATCTCGGCGATTTCGTGCGGCGCGTCGGGCCCGATCAGGACGAGCTCGAGGCGTTCGCCGAGCTCGGCGCCCTCGCGAGCCTGCCGGGCTCTGCCCGGGAGCGGCGCGGGACCCTCTGGCAGGTCGCCGCCCTCGAGCGGGATCCGCGCTCGCTCTTCGCCGGGCGGGCGATCGCGCGGCCGGCGATCGCAGAGGCGCGGGAGGACATGGACGACGACGACGCACCGGGCAGAGTCGATCCGGACGAGGTCGCCTCTCCGCTGCGGCCGCTCTCCGCCCTCGAAGAGACCCTCGCCGACTATCGCCTCTCGGGCCTGACGACGGGCGTGCACGTCCTGGCGCACCTGCGGCCGCGTCTCGATCGCGCGGGCCTGCTGCCGGCCGCGAAGCTCCGCGAGATGCCCGACGGCGCCTTCGTCCGCACGGCGGGCCACGCCATCGTCCGCCAGCGCCCCGGCTCGGCGAAGGGCTTCTGCTTCGTGACCCTCGAGGACGAGACGGGGCTCTCGAACGCCGTCCTGACGCCGGACATGGCGACCCGCTTCCGCGTGCCGCTCCACCAGGCAGCGCTGCTCGAGGTCGCGGGACCGCTGCAGCGCGTCGAGGGCGTCCTGCACGTGCGGGTTCGCGAGCTGCGCGCGCTCGCGGCCTTCGACGGGACCGAGGAGACGGACCTGCCGGCGTCGCACGACTTTCGTTAGGTCGATCCCGAAGGCGCGATGCTCGAGATCGGATCGACCCCTCCGCGCCTCCTCCCGATTCGCTCCATCGGACGAGGGCAGCCCCGGCGAGTCAGTCGATCCACGCCGAGAGCGCCTCGGTCGTCGTCGCGAAGACGAACGTCGCGACGAGCGTGACCATGACGCCGAACAGGGACTTCGAGGGAAGACCGAGAGGCCGAAGTCGTTGGGGTTGGATCCGGTAGTCGTGCTCGATCTTGCCCATGATGCTCTTCCTCCTGTCTCGAACGCATCGAACGAACGCCGCTTCGCTCCGCCCTTCGGATCCACTCCGGGTTTCGGGGCATTCACGACGGGCGAGAGAGAAGACGGCGTGACGATCTCGGGGATATCGCTCTTCGCGTCGACTTCCGTTCTTCCGAGCCGGGCGACGCGATCCACCGAATCGTCTCCGACCGGCCACACGACTCTCGATTTCATCCGCGATGCTCCCCATCGCGTTCGCCGAGGCCGGTGCCCGAAGGGGGTTCGGGAAATCGACCGGGCAGGAACGCAGCGCGTGCGAGAGCCCTCCGCCTACCCCGGTACCCCCGAATCGAGACCAGGATTGCGGCTCAAGGATTTCCTCTTTCAGCAGACCTTCTCGCGGCTCTTCGTCTACAACATCCTCTTCGAAGACTCGGAGGTCGACGAGCGCTTCTTCGGACTCGACGAAGCGTCTCGAGTCCTGAGCATCTCGGGCGCCGGATGCGGGGTCGCGGGCATGCTCGCGAGCCATCCGCATTCGATCGACGCCGTCGACATCAACGCGCATCACCTCGCCCTCTCCGCGCTCAAGGTCCAGGCCGCGCTTTTCCAGAAGCCGTACTCCTCCTTCTACGATCTGTTCGGTCGTGGCTGGCTGCCCCAGCCCGGGCCGGCCGTCTCGAAGCTCGTCGAGGGTCTACCCGGCTGGATGAGGCGCTACTGGCGCACGAACTCGCATGTCTTCCACCGCAGCCTCTACGGCGAAGGTCTGACGGCCCGCGTCATGCACGAGCTCCGCCGACGCAGCGGGATCGATGCCGACTGGCTGCGGGATCTGATGGACCAGCCGATCGAAGCGAGACGCCTCGCCATCGAGGAATCCATCGCCCCGGTGCTGCGCAGCCCGCTCGCGCTCGCGATCACCCGCTCCCCGATCCAGCTGCTCGCCCTCGGCGTCAACTATCGCCAGAGCGAGCGACTGCAGGAGACCGAGCAGATGGGCCTGCTCGACTTCTTCCTCCACCACATCCACCGCCTCGCCGAGACCGACCTGCGCACGAACTGGTTCGCGTGGTATTTCGTGACCGGCCAGTTCCACCACGACGACAAGGAAGGCGTCCCGCCCTACCTCCGGCCGGACCACTACGCGCGCAGCCAGCAGGCGCCGACCGACGTCCGCTACCACCGCCGCAGCTTCTTCGACGTGCTCGGCGGCGCCTCGGCCCGGACGTGGACCCATTATTCGCTGCTCGACGCGCCCGATTGGCTCGACGCCCCTGCGCAGGAGCGTCTGCTCTCCGAGATCCGCCGCACCGGCCGCGACGGCGCCATCGTCCTCCACCGCTCGGTCGAATCCGACTCGATCTTCGAGCGCTGCGAGTCGGGCCGCCATTTCGAAGAGCTGACGCACGAGTCCGCGCTCGCGACGAATCTCGACCGGACACGCCAGTACCGGCGCGTGTCCTTCCACCGTCTGGTCCACTGATGCACGCCCCGCCGAACGACCGCGAGCGCCACCGCGACTTCCTGAACCAGTACTACGGCTGGTCGCGCAACCTCTACGACGTGACGCGCCGCTACTACCTGTTCGGCCGCGACGAGGTCCTCGGACGCCTCGCCCGCGAGTCGTGGTCGGATCTCGTCGAGGTCGGCCCCGGCACGGGCCGCAACCTCGCGATCCTCCACGGCGCGAAGCCCGGCGCACGCTTCGGCGGCGTCGACGCGAGCGACGCGATGCTCGAGGTCGCCCGCAAGCGCTGCGCCTTCGCCTCGTTCGTGCAGGGCTTCGCCGAAGACGTCGACTACGGCTCGATCCTCGGTCGCCGCCCGGAGCGGATCCTTTTCTCGTATTGCTTGTCGATGGTCCAGGATCCGGCCGCCGCGCTGCGGAACGCGGTCCGGCAGCTGGCACCGGGCGGCCGCGTCGTCGTCGTCGATTTCGCCGACGGCCTCGAGCTGCCATCGGCCGTGCGCGGGCTGCTCCACCGCTGGCTGCGCGAATTCCACGTCGAGCCGCTCTCCACCGACCTGTTCGCGCGTCGGGATGCGACGCTCCGCTTCGGTCCGGGCCGGTACTGGCTCTCGGCTTCTCTCGGAGCCCGTTCCGCATGAGCGCGCTCTCGACCGGATCGATCTTCGGCTGGACGCGCCTGCTCGAGGGCTTCCTCGCGGGTCACGCGACGCGAGCGAACGTCGCCCTGCATCTGCTCTCGACCCCGCTCGGCATCCTTGCCGGACTGGCCCTCGTCGCCCGCCTCGGGCCCGCGTTCCCGGTCGGGATCGGTGTGCTCGTCGTCGGGCTGACGAGCCTCTGGCTCCCGCCGCGACTCGCCGTGGTCCATGCCCTCGTCTTTGCGGGCCTCGTCGGCGGTAGCCTCGTCGTCGTGGCGTCGGTGCCCGTGCTGCTCGCGCTGATGGCCGGCGCCTTCCTGCTGCAGGATCTGGCCCATGTCGTCAGCGGCGAGTCGACCTACGAGAGCGACTACCGAGGACGATCCGATGCCGGGCTGCGCTTCGCGGAGCATCTGCTCTTCCTGCTGCCGCTCGTCCTCGCCGCCGTGCCGCGGGCCCGCGGCCCCCTGATCGGCGCCCTGGCGCCGCGCCGTGCCCTGCTCGCTGCGCGCCTCGACGCGGCGGACGAGGTCGACGCGCGCCGGACGCTGCGCCGGTGGGTCGAGTCGCGGGTCCCGGCCGACGGCCAGACGACCCATTGGTGGATTCGCGAGCTCGACGAC
>JBIPOQ010000028.1:0-14667 GCA_044379055.1 Myxococcota bacterium | reverse complement strand
CCTGTGGGCCGGACCGGAGTCCCGCGGATCCGGGCTCGGGGGCCGGGCGGGTCGCGCGTTATGCCGGCGGCGACGACTACCACGACGTGCTGCTCGATCGGATGCGGGCCCTCGAGACGGCGCTCCCGGCCGTGGCCGGCCGGGCGGTCGAGTCGCGCGCCTACGTCGACACCGGTCCGGTCGCGGAGAAGGCCGCGGCCGAGCGTGCGGGGCTGGGCTGGATCGCGAAGAACACCTGCCTGATCCATCCCGAGCTCGGCTCGAACGTCCTGCTGGGCGTAATCCTCTGCGATCTCGAGCTCGAGGCCGACACGGCCGGGACCGACCACTGCGGGAGCTGTCGGGCCTGCCTCGACGCCTGTCCGACGCAGGCCTTTCCGGAGCCCTACGTCCTCGACGCGACGCGCTGCCTCTCGTACACGACGATCGAGCTGCGCGGCCCGATCCCCGATGCGCTCCGCGCCGCACAGGGCGACCACGTCTTCGGCTGCGACGTCTGCCAGACGGTCTGCCCCTGGAACCGGAGCCGCCCGCGCCGCCCGCTCGCCGATCCCCTCGGCCTGCGCGCGCGACTCGAGGCGCGAGAGGCCTGGCAAGCGCCGTCGCTCGCCTGGATTCTGGCCCTCGACGAGGCGGAGTTCCTCGCAGCCACGCGCGGGACGGCGCTCCGCCGCACGCGCCATCGCGGCCTGCTGCGCAATGCGCTGGTCGCGGCCGGCAATGCCGGCGATCCGTCGCTGCGCGCGAGTGTGGCGAAGCATGCCGAGAGCGATGACGAGCTGCTCCGGGAACATGCGCGCTGGGCCCTCGCCCGAATCGACGCGCAGATCGACGCGCGGGGCGCGGCTCGCGACGGGGGCTCGACGCTCCGCGTGACGCCCTGATCGCGGCTCAGCGGTTCAGCGGCGTGGTCGGCGCGCGCGGAGTCGCGCCGTATGCGCCGGGCTCGCCTCGCGCGTGAGACCCTCTTCGTGGCGTTCGACGACCAGGCCCGGGAAGAGCCGCGGGAGCTCGCCGGGCTCGAGCAGGAAGGCGTCGCGCGTGGGGCCCCAGCCGAGACTTCGCTGCTCGACCGTGAAGGTCTCGTAGAGCAGCAGGCCGCCCGGGGCGAGCCAGGCCTCGATCACCGGCGCGAGCGGGCGGTGGAGATACCGGAAGACGAGGATCGCGGCGAAGGGCGCTTGCGGGAGGCGCGGCGGCGCCTCCGTCTCGAGATCGATCGCGAGGGTCTCGAGGCGACCGGGGAGGCCGCCGGCGGCGCGGGTCAGCTCGGCCAGGGCCTCGGCCTGGCGATCGACCGCGACGACGTCGAGGCCGAGGCCGAGGGCCACGAGCGCATGGCGACCGCGGCCGCAGGCGAGATCGAGGATGCGCCCGTTCGCGCCGGCGGCGACGAGCGCCGGCTCCTCCTCGCGAAAGAACGCGGAGACCGGATCGACGCCGCCCGCTTCCCGCTCGCCCGCCATCAGGCCGTCCTCATCGCGTGGGCATCCCGCCGTTCGCGCCCAGCCACCGCGCCATGCGCCCGGGATGATCGGTCACGATCCCGTCGACGCCGAGCGCGAGCAGGGCCTCGATCTCGGCGAGCTCGTTGATGGTCCAGACGTGGACCTCGACGCCGTGGGCGTGGGCATGTTCGACGAGCGCGGGCGTGACGAGGGGACGGCCCGCGAACTCCGAGGGGATCTGGAGGGCCATGACGCCCTCGGGCATCGGCTCGCCGCGGAGGGCACTCGCGATCACGGCGAGCACCTCGCCGAGGCTCGCCCCGAGCGCCGGCCGAACCGGCGCGACGGCCACCGCACGACGCAGTCCGCGCATGATCGGATCCTCGCCGGCCGTGAGCAGCGTCCGATCGGCGCGGTCGTGCCGCTCGATCAGGCGCAGGGTCTCGCGCAGCACGGCTTCGCCTTCGCATTTGATCTCGAGATTGAAGCGGGCGTCGGGAAAACGCTCGAAGGCTTCTTCGAGGCTCGCGATCCGGATGCCGCGACCGAGGAAGGGCCGCTCGCCCCGGTCGTCCTGGTACCCGAAGCCGGCGTCGAGCGCGCGCAGCGCCGACCAGGTCCAGTCCGCCGCCGCGCCCGCGACGCCGCAGGCGCGCTCGAGGGTCGGGTCGTGGAGCAGGATCGGGACGCCGTCCCGGCTGACGTGGACGTCGCTCTCGAGGATCGCCGCGCCGTCGCGGAGCGCCGCCTCGAAGGAGAGGAGGGTGTTCTCCGGATGGTCGCCGGCGGCGCCGCGGTGGCCGATCACGATCGGATGCCGGAGCGCGAAGAATGGATGCGGCATCCGGGCAGGGTATCGTAGGCGCCCATGAGTGTGCTGACCCGCGACGTGATCCTGCGAGAGATCGACGAAGGCCGGATCCGGATCGATCCCTTCGACCGCAGCCAGGTCGGCGTCGCGTCGATCGACCTGACCCTCGGCCGCGAGATCCGCGCGATCGAGAACGACGCGGTTCCGATCCGCGTCGACGACCACGCCGACTACCGTGACCATACCCGCGTGCTTCCCCTCGAAGGCCCGTTCCGCCTCGACCCCGGCGTGACGATCCACGGCATCACCGCCGAGCACATCACGCTCCCCGGCGATCTCTGCGGCTTCCTCGAGGGCCGCAGCCGCTTCGCGCGCCTCGGGCTGATGATCCACGTGACCTCGGCCTTCGTGCAGCCCGGCGTGTCGAATCGCCAGGTGCTCGAGATGAGCAACGTCTCGAGTCGCGCCCTCGAGATCGTGCCCGGCGTGCGGATCTGCCAGATCGTCCTGATGCGGACCGAGGGCAGCGCCGTCTACCGCGGTCGTTTCCAGGATCAGCGGGCGATCTGAGCCGTGCGCGCCGTCGTCCAGCGGGTCCTCGGCGCCCGGGTCGAGGTCGAGGGCGACTGCATCGCCCGGATGGATCGCGGCCTGCTCGTGCTGGTCGGCGTCGGCCGTCGCGACGGTCCCGGGGAGGTCGATCGGCTGGCCCGCAAGCTCGTCGGCCTCCGGATCTTCCAGGACGACGCGGGACGCTTCGACCGCTCGGTGGTCGATGTCGGGGGCACGGTCGGGCTGGTGTCGCAGTTCACGCTCTACGGCGACGCGCGGAAGGGACGGCGGCCGTCCTTCGGCGAGGCCGCCGCGCCCGAAGACGCGCGTCCGCTCTTCGACGCCCTCGTCGGTGCCGTCGAGGGCCTCGGCGTGCCGGTCGTCACCGGCCGCTTCGGCGCGGCGATGCAGGTCTCGCTCGTCAACGACGGGCCGGTCACGATCCTGCTCGACACCGATCAGGGTCTGTGATCCACGACCCCGAGCGCGCGTTCCGCCTTGCCGACGGGAGAAGATCCGCCAAACTCCCGCTCGGGGGAACGTGAGAGGCGTCTTCGGGGTCATCCCGTCGATCGCATGACCTGTGCGGGCTCGCTTCACGGCGACGTGGGGCCGATGCTCGCGCAGAGAGAGGTTGGACAACACATGATCCATGCAGTTTCGCGCTCGGGCCGTCGGCTCCTGGCCGTGGGCCTGACGGCCTGCCTTTTGGCATCGCCGTCGATCGCCCTGGCCGGGGACCACACCAAGGAAGTCAGCAAGGAATCGGGGATGGGGGCCGCCGCGGCGCTGAGCTCCCTCGTCTACAGCCCGGTCAAGCTCGTGTACGCCGTGGGTGGGCTGGTGATCGGCTCGCTTGCCTGGGTGTTCACCGCGGGCGACACGGAAGTCGCCGACAAGGTCTACGTCCGGTCGCTGCGCGGCACGTACGTCATCACGCCGGAGATCCTGAGAGGCGAGGAGCCCCTCGTGTTCATCGGGCGCGATCCGTCGGTCATGCCGGTCGAGCAGCCGAAGGCCGTGGCCTCGGGACCGGTGGTCGACGCCGCGCCCGAAGACGCCTACTCGGCGGATGCCTACGGCGACTCGGGCTGGTAGAGACCGTCCGCGCTCGACCCGGTCGGCCGGGCCATGAGAACGGAAGAAGCGGTTCGATGAGGACCGCTTCTTCCGCCTCGTCCGCTCGTCGCCGAGGCTTGCTGGCGCCCGCCCGGTCGACAAGGCACCCTCGGTCCACCTGATGTCCGACCTCCTGGCCCAGATTCCGATCGCCTTCGCCTCGGGGCTCATCTCGGTGCTCTCGCCCTGCGTGATGCCCCTGATGCCGGCCTATCTCTCGTTGATCTCCGGGATCTCGGTGCGGGATCTCGCCGAGGGCGGGGCCGCGGGCGGAGGGTCTGCGGCGGGCCAGTCGGGGGCGATCGAGCCGGCGGCCGATGACCGCGAACGTCGCGCCCGCCGCGCCAAGGTCATGGAGGCCTGTCTCGGCTTCGTCTGCGGCTTCTCGCTCGTGTTCATCGTGCTGGGCGCGTCGGCCTTCGCCCTCGGCCGTGTCCTGCGGAGCTGGCACGTCCCGATTTTCGGGCTCGAGCTCGGCATCGCCCAGCTCGCCGGCATCCTGATCATCCTCTTCGGGCTGCACATGGCGGGCGTCTTGCGGATCGGATGGCTGCTGCGCGACACGCGTTTCGAGCTGAAGGGCACGCCCGGCTTCTTCGGGGCCCTCGTCGTCGGCGCCGGGTTCGGCTTCGGCTGGTCCCCGTGCATCGGGCCGATCCTCGGCGCCGTTCTGACCCTCGCCGGCAGCCGCGAGACGGTCTACCAGGGGATCACGCTGCTCGCGGTCTACTCGGCGGGGCTCGCCGTGCCCTTCCTCGTGGCGGGCTACAGCCTCGACGTCTTCTTCCGCGCGCTGCGCCACATGAAGCGCCATTTCCGGACGCTCGAGATCGGCTCCGGGATCTTGTTGGTCGGCGTGGGCGTGCTGCTCGTGACCAACCAGCTGGCCTGGTTCAACAGCCAGTTCGCGTTCCTCGGCGAGCTCGTGGTCCAGGCCGAGGACTGGCTGCAATGAGGCGGCTCGCGGCGATTCGGCGGCGAGCCGACGGAGCGAAGCGCGGGGCAGGGGGCGCCGCGCTCATCGGGGCGGTGCTCGCGCTCATGCTGGGGCTCGCGTGCGATGCCGGGGCGCCCGCGGCTCTCGATCCGCTCGGGCCGGCGCCGGACTTCGTGCTGCCGCTGCTCTCCGGGGGGGAGATCGAGCTCGGCAAGCTGCGCGGCAAGACCGTGGTGCTCGACTTCTGGGCGACCTGGTGTGCCCCGTGCGAGGTCCAGATGCCGATCCTCGATGCGCTCTGGCGCGAGGCGGGGGGCGGAAGCCTGGTCGTGATCGGGATCTCCGTCGATACCGACCCGCCGGCCCGGGTCGCCGCCTGGGTCGAGGAGCGCGGATTCGAATACCCCATCGCCCTCGGCGACCAGGAGCTCGCCCTGCGCTATGGCGTCCTCGGCTTCCCGAGCCTCGTGCTCATCGATCCCGAAGGTCGGATCCAGGCGCGCCACATGGGGGTCTGGAGCCGGGAAGAGATCGAGGCCCGTCTCGAGGCGATCCGCCTGGGGATCCCCGCCGAGGGTTGACCGGGCCGGGCGGGCGATCTCAAGTCGCCTTCCGGGCGAGACGAAAGCCCCCGCAGGCCGTCCCCGCGTCGGGGCCCCGGCCGGGGAGCCCCGTCCTGGACCACAGCGAATCGACCCAGATCCAGGTCCGCCGCGCCTTCGAGCGCGAGTTCGCCGACGGCGCCGTCATCTTCGACGAGGGCGACGAGGGGAGCCATCTCTACGTCATCCAGTCCGGCCAGGTCGAGATCTGCCGTCAGAGCCGGGCCGGCAAGCGCGTCGTCGCGAAGCTCGGGCCGGGGGAGTTCTTCGGCGAGATGAGCGTCGTGCTCGGGGAGCCGCGAACGGCCCGCGCGATCTCGATCGGGCCGTCGGAGCTCCTCGAGCTCGATGGCGCGACCCTCGAATCCATGTGCATCGAGCAGCCGGAGATCGCGATCCGATTGATCCAGCGTATGGCGCTGCGCTTGATCGCCGCGGAGCGCCGGCTCGCCGTGCTCGGTCTCGACGAGCTCGTCGCCCCGCTGATCCGCTACCTCATCGGGGAGGCCGACGTCCGCGACTGCGAAGACGAGCTCCATCTCGAGACCTCGCTGCGTGCGCTGGCCGACGGCGCCCAGCTCTCGCTCCACGAGACCTACCAGGCGCTCCACCAGCTGATGGACCAGAAGCTCGTCCGCGTCGCCGGCGACGCGATCGTCGTCCCCGACTGCGCCGCCCTCGGATCGGCGCTCACGCGCTTCTCCGCAACGGCCTGAATCCGGGCCCCCCGCGATTTGGCCGCGACCCCGCCCCTCAGGTAGGGTCCCCCCGCAAACCTCGGGGGCTCCTTGCCGCGGGCGATCATCCTGACCGCATTGCTCTGGATCCTGGTCGGCGGCGTCGTTCGTGCCGCGCAGGCGGACGATCGCGCGCGCATGACGGAGCCCTTCGAGATCACCGCCGACCGGATCACCTACGAGGCCGAGCGGGAGCTCTACGTCGCCGAGCGCAACGTCCACGTCCTGCAGCAGGGCCGAAGCCTCACCGCGCGCTGGGTCGCCTTCAGCAAGAAGACGGGTGTCGCCGTCGCCGAGGGGGACGTCGAGCTGATCGACGGCTCGGACCAGCTGAACGCGTCGTTCATGGTCTTCGACGTCGAGTCGCTCCGGGGCACCCTCTACCACGTCGCGATCGACGCCGGCAGCGACGGCTTCCGCCTGCGCGCAAAGGAGATGGTCCGGACCGGGAAGAACGCGTTCACGGTCCGCGACGGCGTCTTCACGACCTGCCGCTGCGAGCCCGGCGAGCGGTTGCCCTGGGAGTTCGAGACCGGCACCGCCGACGTCGAGCTCGGGCGCTACGGGGTGATGCGGAACTCGACCTTCGACGTGCTCGGGGTGCCCGTGCTGTGGATCCCCTGGATGGCGGTCCCGATCAAGAGCGAGCGGGAGACGGGGCTCCTGCTGCCGAACTTCACCTTCGGCGGCCGCGGCGGCGCGGGCATCGGCGTGCCCTTCTTCTGGGCCGCGCGGCCCGAGCTGAACGTCACGCTCACCCCGCGCTACTTCTCCGCGCGCGGGTACAAGCAGGACGTCGAGCTGGAGTACGTCTTCGACGAACAGTCCGGCGGCAAGTTCTTCGTCGCCGGTCTGCGCGACAACACGAAGCAGGCCCAGGGCAGCTTCAACCCGAATCGCTGGGCCACGCTCTGGGAGCACGACCATTTTCTGCCCGGCGAGGTGCGCTGGCAGACGGACCTCAAGCTCTCGTCGGACAACCTCTACGCGGACGATTTCCCCGAGCTCCAGCGCTGGAGGACCTTCCGCTTCCTCGAGTCGACGACGAACTTCGCCCGGCATTTCGGCGCGAGCGGGGGCGTCGGCGCGATGGCGGGGGTGCGTTATGCGGACGATCTGCAGGGCTCGACCTTCGACGATCGCGACGAGTTCATGCTGCAGCGCTTCTCGGAGATCCGCACCGACGTCCAGCCGGGCTCTCTCATCGGTCCCCTCGGCCTCGAGGGCCGCTTCGACAGCGAGCTGATCCATTTCACCGGGCTCCGGACGACCGAGTCCGAGCTGCCGGGACTCCTGCCGCCGGGGCTCGGGTTCGATCCGGATCCCGTGCGCTCGAACGGTCGATTCTACGATTTCGGATTCGACGGCCAGTTCAACGGCGATGCCGAGAACGGCGAAGGCGACGGCATCTACCAGCCGGGCGAGCCGCTGGCCGAACGGGGGACCCGCGTCGTGCTGCATCCCCGCCTGGCCCGGCCGACGCCGATCGGGGAGCTGTTCGAGTTCACGCCCGAGATCGGCTGGAGCCAGTCGCTCTACCAGTCGAGCGCACAGCATTTCGCGGAGCGCGGCCTCGCGACGATGCGGGCCGATCTGAAGAGCCGCCTCGCCCGGAGCTTCGAGGGGGCGGACGGGGCCGGGCTCCACCACGTCCTCGAGCCGCGTCTCGGCTGGGCCTACGTCACGGACGATCTGCTCGACCGCAACCAGCGCCAGAACCCGCTCTTCGTGCCGGAGGGCACGGTCGAGCAGACCCGCATGCGCACGCTCTCGCTCGAGAGCATCACCCGCGACCCCTCCGATCGCATCGACGACGCCAATCAGCTCGTGCTCGGGCTGGGCCAGCGCTTCTTCACCCGCCGGAACGCCCAGGCGGCCCACCGCCTGCGTGCCGAGCTGCTGACCGCCGTCGACTGGAGCTTCCGCGAGGACGAGGGGCTCGGCGATCTCTTCGTCGAAGGCCGCTGGTACTCGATCGGCCCGGTCGGATCGCGGATCCGCGGCACCTTCAACCCGGAATCGCGGGCCGTCAAGGAAGGCGAGGCCGAGCTGAGCCTGGGGCTGCCGATCGAGGAGTCGTGGGTCCGGCGCGTCGATCTCTCGACCCGGTACCGCTACCTGCGGCGCCTGCCGGAGTTCTTCGAGACCGTGCGCGGCGATACCTCGAGCCAACGGGCCGGCGATACGGTACTGAACCAGCTCGATTTGAACGCTCGGCTCGAGCTGACCGCCCGGATCCGGCTCAGCTATCGCACGATCTACTCCCTCGCGGACAAGAAGCAGGGATTCCTGCGCAACCGGGGCATGGTCGAATACGTCTCGAAGTGTCGCTGCTGGGGGGTCGCGGCGGAGATCTTCCAGGAGCGCCGGGCCGACTTCGGCGGCGGCTTCCAGATCCGCTTCCTGGGCCTCGGCGACGAGGAGAGCAACCTCTTCGACGGCGGCATCGGGGCGGGCCTCAACTTCTAGGGCGCGGGCGGCGCCCGCGGCGTTGCTTGCCGCGACCGGCTCAAGCGCCTAAAGTCAAAAGGCTTTTTGGCCCCCGACCGGCCCGCCCTGCCGCTCCGCGGCGGCGGGCCAGAGAGATCCGTGCTCCGCACATCGCCCGAGCAATTCGAAGAGCTCGCCCGACGGGGTCGTCACGTCCCGGTCCTGCGCGAGATCCTCGCCGATCTCGACACGCCGCTCTCGCTCTTCCGCAAGCTCGACGACGGCCGGACGGCCTTCCTGCTCGAGTCCGTCGAGGGCGGCGAGAAATGGGCCCGCTACAGCTTTCTCGGGGTCGGGGCGCGGGCGACCTTCCGGGCGCGCGGGACCCGGGTCGAGTGGAGCGAAGGGGGCCGGACCGAGGTCCTGACGACCGCCGGCGATCCGCTCGAGGTGCTGCGGGAGCGGCTGCGCGCCTACGCGGCGGTGAAGCCGGAGGGGGCGCCGCTGCCGCGCTTCCTGGGCGGCGCGGTCGGCATGATCGCCTACGACTGGGTTCGCTTCGTCGAGGCCATCCCGGACTCGAACCCCGATCGTGTGGGGCTCCCCGACGCCTTCTTCGTCCTGCCCGAGTTCGTCGTCGTCTACGACAACGTGCGGCATACGGCGCTGATCGCGATCCACGCCGAGGTCTCCCCCGGCGAGGACGTGCGCGCCGCGTTCGTGAAGGCCGAGGCGCGGCTCGAGTCGATGGTCGAGCGCCTGCGTGCCCCGCTCGCGGCCGAGCCCCGTCGCCCCGCGGTCCGCGCGGCGATGGAGGTCGAGCGCAGCCTCTCCGAGTCGGAGTTCCACGACATCGTGAAGCGCGCGAAGGAATACATCGAGGCGGGCGACATCTTCCAGGTGGTCCTCGCGCAGCAGTTCCAGCTGCCGCTCCAGGTCGATCCCTTCTCGATCTACCGCCATCTGCGCGTCATCAATCCGAGCCCCTACATGTTCTTCATCCGCATGGAGGACGCGGTCCTCGTCGGGTCCTCGCCCGAGATCCTGGTCCGCCTCGAGGGCGACCGGATCGACGTCCGCCCGATCGCCGGGACCCGCTGGCGCGGCAAGTCGCCCGAAGAGGACCGGCAGCTCGAGGCCGATCTGCTCGCCGATCCGAAGGAGCGCGCGGAACACCTCATGCTCGTCGACCTCGGCCGCAACGATGTGGGCCGCGTCGCGAAGATCGGGAGCGTCTCGGTCGACGAGTACGCGGTGGTCGAGCGCTATTCCCACGTGATGCACATCGTCTCGAACGTCCACGGCGAGCTCCGGCCCGGCCTCGACTGGCTGGACGTGCTGCGGGCGACGTTCCCGGCCGGCACGCTCTCCGGCGCGCCGAAGGTGCGGGCGATGGAGATCATCGACGAGCTCGAGCCGGTGCGACGGGGCTTCTTCGGGGGCTGTGCCGGGTATCTCGACTACTCCGGCAACATGGACATGGCGATCACGATCCGTACGATGGTGGCGAAGGACGGGAAGATCACGCTGCAGGCGGGCGCCGGCGTCGTGGTCGATTCGACGCCGGAGTACGAGTTCGAGGAGACGATCAACAAGGCCCGGGCGGTGCTGACCGCCATCGACCTCGCCCGGGAAGGCATGGAATAACGAACGCCATGTCGACGACCCGCCTGCTGATGATCGACAACTACGACTCGTTCACGTACAACCTCGTCCAGTACCTGGGCGAGCTCGGCGCCGAGATCGAGGTCGTGCGCAACGACGACGAGACCGTCGACGTCCTGCTCTCCCGGGCCGGGGATGGGCTCGTGATCTCGCCGGGGCCCGGCGAGCCGATCGAGGCCGGGGTCTCGGTCGAATCCATCCCGCGCTTCGCGCAGGCGGGGCTGCCGGTGCTCGGCGTCTGTCTCGGCCACCAGTCGATCGGCCAGGCCTTCGGCGGCCGCATCGTCCGCGCGCGCTCGATCATGCACGGCAAGGTCTCGAAGATCGAGCACGACGGCCGCGGCCTGTTTCGGGGCCTGCCGCAACCGTTCGAGGCGACCCGCTACCACTCCCTCGTGATCGAGGAATCGAGCCTGCCCGCCTGTCTCGAGATCTCCGCACGGACCGCCGACGGCGAGATCATGGGCGTGCGGCATCGCGAGCTCCCGATCGAAGGCGTGCAATTCCATCCCGAGTCGATCATGACGAGCCACGGCAAGGCGCTGCTCGGCAACTTCCTCGCGCTCTGTCGCTCGCGGGCGTCGGCATGACGAGCGAAGTCCAGGCGGCGATCGTCGATCTGGTCGAGGGACACCCCCTCGATCCGGAGCGCGTCGCACGAGCCCTCGGCGAGATCATGGATGGGCGCTCGTCCGAGGCGCGGACCGCGGCGCTGCTCGTCGCGATGCGGCTGCGCGGCGAGACGGTGCCCCAGCTGATCGCTGCGGCGAAGACGCTGCGCGCGCGGGCGGTCACCGCCCCGGTCCGCGACCCCCGCGTCGTCGATACCTGCGGCACCGGCGGATCGGGCCTCGACACCTTCAACATCTCGACGACCGCCGCCTTCGTCGTCGCCGGCGCCGGGGTCTCGGTCGCCAAGCACGGCAATCGCGCGGCCTCGAGCCGCTCGGGGAGCTTCGACCTGCTCGAGGCTCTCGGCGTCCGGATCGACCTCCCGATCGAGACCTGCGCCGGCATCCTCGACGAGATCGGCATCGGGACCTTCTTCGCGCGCACCGCGCATCCGGCGTTCCGCCACGTCGCGAACGTGCGGGCCGAGCTCGGCATCCGCACCTTCCTCAACCTGCTGGGTCCGCTGCTCTCCCCGGTCGGGGCGCGCTACCAGGTCGTCGGGGTCTTCGCCGAAGAGCTGGTCGATCGGCTCGCCGGGGTGCTCGTGGGGCTCGGGGCGGTGCGGGCCCTCGTGGTCCACGGCGAGGACGGGCTCGACGAGCTGACGACGACCGCGCCGAATCGCGCCGCCCTGGTCCGCGACGGCCGCATCGAGCGGATGGCGATCGACGCCCGGGATCTCGGCCTGCCGCGGGCGGCGCTCGGCGATCTCGCCGGGGGGACGCCGGCGGAGAACGCGGCGATCACGCGGGCGATCCTCGCGGGCGAGAAGGGGCCGCGACGCGACGTCGTGCTGCTCAACGCCGCGGCGGCGCTCTTCGTCGTCGAAGCGGTTTCCTCCCTCGAGGAGGGGCTCGCGCGGGCGGCTCGGAGCCTCGACGAGGGCAGGGCGGCGGCCCGGCTCGAGGCGCTGCGTACGGCGACGGTCGCGGCGGCGGCCGGGAGCGCGGCGGGCGGCGAGAGTCGACGCGGGACCGTCGAGCGGGAGGCGCGGCGCGCATGAACATCCTCGACCGGATCCTGGCGCACAAGGCGGAGGAGGTCCGCGTCGCGAAGGCGGCTCGGAGCGCCGAATCGCTCGCGCGCGAGGCACGGGCCGTCGCACGGCCGATCGCCGGGCTCGCCGCGTCGCTCCGATCCTGCGACGGGGTCGCGGTGATCGCGGAGATCAAGCGGATGTCCCCCAGCAAGGGGCTGATCCGGCCGGACTTCGACGCCGAGAAGATCGCGCTCGCCTATCAGGCGGCGGGGGCGGCGGGCATCTCGGTCCTGACGGACGAGAAGTTCTTCGGCGGGAGCCTCGAGATCCTGCGCCAGGTCCGCGCGGTCGTGGCGACGCCGCTGCTCCGCAAGGATTTCGTGGTCGACGCGTATCAGATCGACGAGGCCCGGGTCCATGGCGCCGACGCCGTCCTGCTGATCGTCGCGGCGCTCGACGATGCGGCGCTCGCGCGGCTCCACGCGCATGCGGCGAGCCTCGGGCTCGACGTCCTCGTCGAGGTCCACGACGAGGCGGAGCTCGATCGGGCGCTCGCGGTCGGCGCGAAGCTCGTCGGCGTCAACAATCGCGACCTCAAGACCTTCGAGGTCGATCTCGCGACGACCGAGCGGATCGCGGCGCGGATCCGCGATCCCGAGGTCCTGCTCGTGGCGGAGAGCGGGATCGTCGGTCCGGCGGACGTCGCGCGGCTCGCGCGGGCGGGCGCCCGTGGTTTTCTGGTGGGAGAATCCCTGATGCGCATGCCCGATCCGGGTAGCGCGCTGGCAGCATTGCGGAGGCCAACGTGAGCGGAATCGTTCGGATCAAGATCTGTGGCGTGATGCATCCCGAGGACGCGCTCGAGGCGGTGAAGGCGGGGGCGGATCTGATCGGGGTGAACTTCGTTCCCGGATCGCCCCGCCAGGTCGACGTCAAGCAGGCGCTCGCGATCTGCGAGGCCCTCGAGGGCCTCGACGTCGAGCGGGTCGCGCTCTTCCGGAACGCGCCCTGGGACGAGATCGACGGGATCCTGCGCCGGGTGCCCTTCGAGCGGGTCCAGTTCCACGGCCAGGAGACGGAGGAGGACGTCGAGGCGGTCGACCTTCCGACCATCAAGGCGATCCAGGGCGCGGACCAGGAGGCGGCGAGAACCTATCCTGGGTCCATCCTGCTGCTCGACCACCCGCATCGGGGCGGCGGTCAGGGGCAGGCCTGGGATTGGAGCGAGGCGGAGGCCCTGATCGCCCAGGGCTACGACGTGATCGTCGCCGGCGGGCTCACGCCCGAGAACGTCGCGATGGCGCTGGCGGAGGTCGGGGAGATCCTGCCCTGGGGCGTCGACGTCGCGACCGGCGTCGAGGGCGACAACTACCGCAAGGACCCGGCGCGCATGTGCGCGTTCGTGGCGGCGGTACGGCAACGGGAAGCGGAGCTCGAGGCCGCGAAGGAATCGGGTGAAGAGAAGTGAAGAGTGAACCGAATGCCCGGGGCATGTTCGGCCCCTACGGCGGGCGCTTCGTGCCGGAGATGCTGGTGGCGGCCCTCGACGAGCTCGTGGAGGCGTCGGCGCGGATCCTCGCGGATCCGGCCTACATCGCGGAGCTCGACGGACTGCTCACGAACTACGCCGGGCGGCCGACCCCGCTGACCTACGCGGATCGCCTGACGCGCGAGCTCGGCGGCGCGAAGATCTACCTCAAGCGGGAAGATCTGGCGCACACCGGCGCCCACAAGATCAACAACGTCCTCGGCCAGGCGCTGCTCGCCCGCTACATGGGCAAGAAGCGGATCATCGCCGAGACCGGCGCGGGGCAGCACGGCGTCGCTTCGGCGACGGCGGCGGCGCTGCTCGGTCTCGACTGCGAGATCTACATGGGCGCCGAGGACGTGCGCCGGCAGTCCCTGAACGTCTTCCGCATGGAGCTGCTCGGGGCGCGTTGCATTCCGGTGACGAGCGGCTCGCAGACGCTCAAGGACGCGATCAACGAGGCGATGCGCGACTGGGTCACGAACGTCGAGTCGACCTACTACTGCATCGGCTCGGTGATGGGTCCCCACCCGTATCCGACCCTCGTGCGGAACTTCCAGCGCGTGATCGGCCTCGAGGCGCGGGAGCAGATCCTGGCGGCGGAAGGGCGGCTGCCCGACGTGCTGGTCGCCTGTGTCGGCGGGGGCTCGAACGCGATCGGCCTGTTCCATCCCTTCGTCGAGGACGAGGGCGTCCGCCTCATCGGGGTCGAGCCCGGCGGAGAGGGGCTGAACTCCGGTCGTCACGGCGCGACGTTGGCGGTGGGCGTGCCCGGCATCTTCCACGGCAAGCGCACCCTCGTGCTCTCCGACGACGACGGGCAGATCTTCCCCGCGCATTCGGTCTCGGCGGGGCTCGACTATCCCGGCGTCGGTCCGGAGCACGCCTATCTCAAGGAGGTCGGCCGCGCCGAGTACGTGATCGCCACCGACGACGAAGCGATCGAAGCCTTCCAGCGGCTGTCGCGGACCGAGGGCATCATCCCAGCCCTCGAGAGCGCCCATGCGATCGCCCACGTGCTCCGCCTCGCCCCGACCCTCGACCGCGATCAGATCCTGATCGTGAACGTGTCGGGCCGCGGCGACAAGGACGTCGACGAGGTGCGCAAGATCCTCTCGGCCGGCAAGCGGGGAGCCCACTGAGATGGGACAGCCGTCGCAAGACAAGCCCGCCGTCGCCCCGCCGAC
>JBIPOQ010000027.1:0-14676 GCA_044379055.1 Myxococcota bacterium | reverse complement strand
GATCGACGTCGCTCGAGCCGATGATCTGCGCCGCGAGCCCCGCGACGAACGCCGCGACGGGCTCCTCGACGAAATGCTTCTGGATCAGCGACTCGCCGACCGCCTGCGGTCCACGATCCGTGACGAGCTGGATGCCCGAATCCGCACCGTCGATCGCGACGACCTCGCCCCGGCGATCGAAGCTCAGCTGCAGCTGGCCGACATACCGGTAGTTGCCCGGCGTCGTCACGACCGGAACCTCCCGCCCGTCGAGATCCAACGCGAGCTGGGGATAGGTCCCGAAGATGTCGTTCGCGTCGTCCGGAAAGAGCTCGTCGCTCGGGTCGGCGAGAACCTCGTCGCCGCCGCCGCCGATCACGACGTCGACCCCGCGGAGCAGCGGCACGAGCGCGATCTCGCTCTCGAGCCCCTGCAGATGGGACTGCAGGATGATGATGCGCGCCCCGCGCCGGGACAGCGCGTCGATCTCCGCCTGCGCGATCGCGGCGAGGTCGGTCAGGACCCGGACGCCGCCGGGCGAGGAGATGGTCGGGAGCGAAGTCGTCGTGAGGCCCACGATCCCGACGAGGCGCCGGCCGACGCTCAGGATCCGGCTCTTGACGAGCCGCTTGCCGGCGAGATCCGCGAGAGCCGGCTCGCCGCTGTAGTCGAGATTCGCCGACACGAAGGGCGCGTTCGAGACGGTCTGCACGAAGCGCCGGAAGGTCGCGGGCCCGAAGTCGAACTCGTGGTTGCCGACCGCGAGCGCGTCGTATCGAAGCAGGGCCACCGCGAGCCCGTCGTAGAACGGGGCGCCCTCCTGCTGCGACGCCTGGAAGGTCGTCCCGGCCAGGAAATTGTCGCCCGAATTGAGCAGCACCACGCCGCGGCGCAGCGACTCACCCGGATCGTAGGTTCCGAGGAACGAGTTGAAACGGAGCTGATCGACCTTGCGCTGGAACCGGGCGATGCCGCCATAGCTCGTATCCGTCGTGCCGTCGCCATCGGTGTCGCGGAGGGTCGGTAGCAGGCTCGATTCACCGTCGTTGTTGTGGAGGATCGTCAGCGTGAAGTCGGGGGCCGAGGCGCCGGAATCGCCGACCGCACCGGCGACCGGGGCGAGCGCGAGCGAAGCGACGAAGGGAGCGAGCAGGGGCGCGAGCCGGGGCGAATGGCGGCGCAGGGGCGAAAGATCGATGGACTTCATGGTGGGCGAGCTCCTTGGGGCGTTGTCCAGTCTGGGACGGAGAGCGTGCTGCTCTGGACGGATCCGCATCAAAGCATTCCCGCATGACGAAGGCGTCACGGCTTGCGCACGATGAGTCGAAACGGCGCCTCACGTTCCCGTCGCGGCAGGGAATGGTCTTCGCGATCTCCGGGATGGGAGGGCAGTCAAGGCGGACTCAGCGCGGCTTCGCCCAGGCCGGACGCTCTTCGATCGTCATCTCGGTCACGAGATGCTCGGTCTCGCCGCGCAGGAAGACGAGCTGTGCCTTCGTCTCGGCGCCGTAGAGGTAGAGCCATTTCTGGAAGTCGGCGACGGACGCGATCGGGTTGTGCGAGAACTGGAGCAGGACGTCGCCGGGCCGGATGCCGAGCTTCGCGGCCGGGCTGCCAGGCCAGACGTACTCGATTCCGATGCCGCTTCGAAAGCCCTTCTCCGTCGGAAAGCGCCTCGCCTCGGCGATCGTGAGGGGACGGACGGAGAATCCCGTCCAGGGCGACCGCAGGCTCTTCTTCTGCTTCAGGCTGTCGTAGATGTTCTGGACCAGGGTGATCGGCAGGATGTGGATGGAGCCCTCGATCTCTTCGTGCGTCTCGCCGTCCTCCGGCATGGCACCCGTATAGATTGCAACGATCTCGCCGTCGCCCGTGTAGACCGGGGCCCCGGCGGCGTCGAGCGGAAGCGGCAGGGCGGCCTGGTAGAGTGTGGAGGTCAGGCTCTCCTGATAACACTCCCGGGTGTTCAGGGCCGTCAATGTTCCGGCGAGCGTTCCGGGGTCCGTCCCGTCCGCTCGGGTGGGGGCGAAGAGCGGGGTTCCCGGTTCGGGTGCTGCATCGCGCCGGAGTCGGGAAGGTTCGAGATCGTGGGCATCCTCGATCTGGAGGACCGCGAACCCGAGGGTCGGCTCGACGCCGATGACGCGGGCGGACCGCGCGACGGCGCGCCGCTCGCCGCGCGGCCTGATCCGGATCGACTCCGCGAGTCGGCCGGTCTTGGCATCGACGAGCGGGGCGTAGGCCGTCACGACGAACCCCGTCGACTCGGTCACGAATCCGAGGACGCCCGGTCGTGGCGCGGTATCGGAGGCGTCCTCCGCTCCGACATCGATCGAGACGACATGGGGGCTGCTCGCCGGAGCAGGTTCGGCAGCCGCCGCGCGAGGCGGCGGCGTGGCGGAGACCAGCCCGAGGGAAGCGAGGATCGCGGCGAGGACGGTTCTCGCGGGAGAGGACGTGTGTCCCAGCCTCATTTCCCGAACTCCTGGTTGAACGGGTTGCGCTCGCGTTCATCGATGATCCGGATGAAGGCGTGGCTCGTCGCCTCGTGGCAGGCATTGCAGGCGTCGACCACCCCGGAAACGGCGCGACCGACGTCGTTCCGGAGCGCGGTCGTCGGCGTTTCGCCCGCAGCGATCAGCGCCTTCGTCAGGGCGTCGTAGGCGGGCATCGCCAGCCGGTCGATCCAGAGGGCTATCGGATGGCCATCGTATTGCGGAATGTCGCGCTGGATCTCGCGGAGCAGCGCCAGGGATTCGTAGGCGTAGAACTTCGTCCGGTCGAGGTTTCCCCCGCCGATCGAGAGCGAGAGCTTGTGGGTCAAGCGCTGGAGCTCGCCCATCGGCGGCGCGAGCTCCGCCTTCGCGCCTTCCTCGTCGAGGGGAACGAGCCCGCCCGGTATCCCTTCCGCGGAGGAGACGAGCGCCACCCCGGCGACCAGGAGCGAACAGACGATCGACGGCACGAGCGCCAGGCCGGGAATCGGGCGGTCGTTGCGATCGGTCGGGGGTTCCACGGGCCGGAGGATGCGGCCCCCTCCGGCCCGCCGTTCGACGGATCCACTACGAATCGATGGAGAAACCTTCCGATCGAGACACGTCGCCCTTCTTCGATCGCTGACGCCGGCGGCCGGCCGCCCAGGCCAGGAACGCGGTCCCCGCTCCGAGCGCGATGCCCGTGGCCGGCTCCGGCACCGCATCGAGATCGACGACGACCGCGCGATGATCCGACGCCGCCAGGAGGTCCGCTTCGAGATCCGTCGTCTCCGGCCAGAAGACGAAGGCATTGGTGATCGACCAGGTCGGCGTCGCTCTCGGCAGAACGTAGTCGGCCCGCAGGTTGAAGCTCGCCGTCTTGTTCTGGCGGTTCGTGAACGAGACCGGGACCTGCTGGAGGGCGCCCGCGCTGGACGGGACCGGAGTCGCCTGGACCTGCGGGCTCGAGAGCAGGAGCGAGATCGGATCGAAGCTCGCGTCGCCGTCGTCGGGATCTGCGTTCTGGTCGCCGGCGATCACGAAGAGCGAGCCCGGAGCGAGGCCCCCGTCCGGCGTCGTCGGCGTCGAGAATCCCGCCGCCGCCCACTCGTCGTCGTCGTAGATGTAGCTGCCGTTCGTCGGATGGACGTAGTCCGCCCAGAAGCGGATCTCGTCGTGATTCCGCAGACCGTTCCAGTCGGCGACCGTCGGGCTCGGATAGACCGTCGACGTGCCGTCGTCGAAGACGGGCGGCGTCGGATGGCTCGCGAGCAGGTGGACGATGCCGACGCCCGGGACGTCGATCGGGAGGTCCCAGTGGCTCTTCGACGAGAGCCGGAAGACGTCGAGCTCGGCCGCATTGTAATAGCTCGTGAGGTCGAGGTCGCCGTCGGTATCGTCGGGATCCGGCGGCAGCAGGGCGCCCGGCATGTCCTTCCAGAGGAATTGCTGGAAGGTCCGCGCCGAAGGCTCGTCGATCGGATGCTTCGAGAGCACGATGAAGCCGAACTTGCCCGGGAACTCGCCGAAGCCGAAGGCATCCTCGGGATCGACGGTGTCCCCATCGTTGTTGAGGTCGAGGCCGGACGGCACGCCCGTATTGACCGGCCCGATGAAATGATAGGGATAGGTCACCGCGCTCGTGTCCGGCGCCTGGGCGACCCCGAGGTAGTTTGCCTTGAAGTTCGCGACGGCGGTCTCCATCGCCGCCTCGTCGAAGCTCGCTCCGCTGTACGAGACGTCGACCTCGTTCAGCAGCACGACGTCGGGGTTCGTGCGCTGCACGACCTCGGCGACCTGCCGGATCTGGGCGTCCGTTCCCGCGGCGAGGGCCGTCGCGAGGGCGCCGGCGGTCGTGCGGTTCATCGACGCATTGAAGGTCGCGACGCGCAGCTCGCCGACCTTCGCCGGCACCGCGAAGCTCGTCACCTCGACGGCGTCGATCTGCGTCGACGTGACGTTCGTACCGAGCGAGTCGGTGACGGTCACGGAGACCGTGTAGAGCCCCGTCGACGTGTAGGGATGCGTCGGCGCGCTCGCGCTCGAGACGCCCCCGTCGCCGAAGGTCCAGGCGTAGGTGTAGGGCGGGACGCCGCCGGAAACGGTCGGGATGAAGCTCGCGTTGCCGCCGTTGCGGGTGAACGTGAAGCTGGCCGCGAGAGCGCCGCCGAGGGGCTGGACGCAGACCTCGTCGACGCCGATCCGCTTGGTCGTTCCACCGCCATTGCCGTTCGAGCGGTAGCGGAAGGCGATCCGGACGTTCGACCCGGACTCGGCAAAGCTCTGACTCGTCGCTCCGACCCAGGCGTCGCTGGTCGAACCGTTCAGCCCGAGCGGCGTGATGTCCGTCCAGGCCGTCGTCGACGGGTCGCCCGTCCAGGCGTCGGTCACGAGGACCGCGAGCGGCTGGGCATTCGTATCGCCGAAGCGCTCGTAGTAGTCGAAGAGGACGGCCGTGCTCGGGCCCCCGACGGAGAGGGGCGGGCTGATCAGCCAGTCGTCCGCCGCCGTCCCGCCGCTCGTTCCGCCCGCCGCCGAGCCGAAGTTGTTGTTCACCGCGCCCTGCAGCAGCGCGACCGTGTCGTAGTTCCAGCCCGCCGCCGAGCTCGCGTTGACGACCGTCCAGGGGCTCGCCGGATCGCTCCCGATCGAAGCATCCTCGCCGCCCGCGAAGTCGAAGCCGCACTGGCCCTTGACCAGCACGTCGTCGATCGTGACGCGCTTGCTCTGACCCGCGGCGCCACCATTACCGGTGTACTTGAAGGCGAGGTAGCCCCGGGCTCCGACGCCCGAGAGGGAGAAGGGACCGACCTTCGTCAGGGTCGCCGTCGCAGACGTGTCCGTGTGGATGACGGTCCAGGTCGCGCTGTTCGGGTTGGTGTGGACGATCGGGTCGTAGTTCGTCGACACGAGGACCTGCGGAGAGGGGCCTCCGAAGGAGATCTGCGAGTCGTACTCGAGGGTCTCTTCCTGGTGGAACAGGAAGTTGATCGGGCTCGTCGTGATGAGCCAATCCTCGGTCGGGGTATTGCCCGCGCCGAAGTTGTTGCCCTGGGCGGCACCCGTCGAGCCGAAATCCCAGAGAACCTGGCGCCATCGGGCATTCGGCTCGAGGACGTCGACGGCGGTGAACTTCCCGAGACTCGCCGTGACGTTGAAGTTCTCCTCGAAGATGGTCGGGACGAAGGACGAGGAGGTCGCGCCCGTCGCGACGGCGCTGTTCGCGCTGCGGCCGTGGAGGTTCACCGCGGAGATCCGATAGTCGTAGCTCGTGCCGGAGGCGACCGCGGCGTCGACATAGCTCGAGAAGCTGCCCGGGAACTCGGGCTCGACGACCTTCCAGGCGACGTCGCTCGAGATCTTCCGCTCGATCCGGAAGAGCTTCGCGTCGGACTGCGGCGTCCAATTCAGCGTCAACTGGGTCTCGGTCGCGCTGCCGATGGCGACGCCGGAGGGCACCGCGGGCGCCGTGCCGGGATCCGGGGAGTCGTTCCAGGCGATCAGCTCGGCATCCATGCGGATGTCGGAGCTCGCGCTGTTCTCCTGGTGGATCGAGACGGCGAGAACGTTGCCGGTCGCCTGGAGGGAGAGGCTCTCGGTGTTGATCGGGACGTGCTTCCAATCGCGCTCCGCCGGCTCGTTCGCGGTCGCGAAGGTCGTGTTCGTCACCGCCGCCGCGTTCGACATGTTGAAGCGGGCGACCTCGACCCCGTTGATCGAGACGACGGCACCGTCGTCGATCTTCATGAAGAGATCGAGCAGCACGACGCCGGCCGGGCTCGCGAGATCGAACTCGCGTCGGAAATAGGAGGCCGCCGGCCGGGGGGCCGCGGGTGCGACCAGATCGGAGGCCAGCACGCCCGCCGCTTCGCCGTAGCCGATCGGCGTCGGGAGCGCCCCCGTCGGCGTCCCGGCCGTCGTCGTGTTCCAGCCGGCGCCAGGCACGAAGCCCACGTCGTTCCAGGTCGAGCCCGGATCCACGCCGTCGACGCGGTAGCTCCAGGCGTCGCCGCTCGCGACGAGGCGCTCGCGCTGCACGTCCGCCCCACGCGCCCCGAGATCGAGAAGGAGCAGCTGGCCGCGTTCGACCAGCTCGCCGGGATTCGAGAGCCCGGTCGAGGTATGCGCCTGGACCGACGCGGCATACCATCCGGCGCCGAGCACGTCCGCGAGGCTGATGATGCCCGACGACTCCTCGTTGGTCGTGAGGAAGGTCGCCCCGTTCGGGAAGAATCGATCCGGATCGTGGGACGCGACTTCCTCGATGAGTCCGCTCGAAAGGTCGACCATCCAGATCTTCGAGAGCGGTGCGTCGCCGCCGAGATCCTCCTGAATCAGCAGCTTCGGCAGTCCGCCGACGACGTCGAAGGTGAGGTTGTCGAGGCTGCCGAGACGGTTCTCGGGGCCGTCGTGGAGGAGGGTCAGCGTGCCGCCGAGCGCGGGGTTCGCGACGCTCGTGAATTCGAGCTGCCAGATCCGGGTCGGCGCGTTGATGCCGTTCGACGCCGTTCCCTTGGTCACGAAGTAGAAGCGGTTCTCGAAGCCAGGACGCGTATCCCAGGCGCCGTCCTCGGGGCCGCCCATCTTCAGGCTCGCGAAGTTCTGGCCCGGCTGGACGGGCGTCAGCGTATCGGCGCCGCGCGCCTCCATGTCCGTTCCGTTGATCGGCCGGCTCCCCGGCGTTCCGATCAGCTTGAGGACGAACGATTCGCTCGACCCGACCGCGTTCGCGCGCACGTCGGCGAGCTCGAAGGGCTTGCCCGGAACGGCGATCGCGTAGAGGTTGCCGCCGACGAGACCGGCCTTCTCGACCTCGTTGCCCGCGTTCCGCTTCGTTCCGACGTAGACGTAGACTTCGCCGTTCACGTCGTCGTCCATCATCATCGCGACGGTCGTGTCCTGCGCGAAGGGGCTCAACACGACGTTCTCGAACGCGGCGAAGCCGAGATGCTCGAGCTGGTAGCTGTTGCCGGCGTTCGGGCCGGTGACGACGTGCCCGAGGGCCCGGCCTCCGCTCGTCTCTTCGCCGTTCAGGAACAGGATCTCCTGGGTCCCGAGGCCCGTGCCCGGATTGAAGAGCGCGCTCGGTGCCGGACGGTCGGCGGAACAGAGTCGGTCGAACGAGGTCGAGGCGGGAACGAAGGCGCTCGCCCCTTCGTTCCAATCGAAGAACTGCTGGATCAGATCCGAGCCTTCGACGACCGCGTGGGTCGCCTTGTCGATCTTCCATTTCGAGACGAAGGCGCCGACGTTGCCGTGGTCGCGGATGCTGCCCTGGTTGTTGACGAGCTCGTGATTGACGAGCAGATAGAAGAAGCCGGGCTCGGCGGGCGTCAGATCGGCTCCATCGATCGCGCCGAGTCCGTCCGGAATCCCGACGAGGCGCGTCGTGCCGCCGCCGGCGCGCGGAATCGTCCCGTCGTCGACCGTCAGGATCGACTCGATCGCGACCCCAGGCAGGTCGGAGACCAGGTAGGGCGGGACGGTGGTCGACGGGCTCGTCGTCTGTGCGTTCGCGCCCGGCGACATCGCGGTCAGGAGCGACGTGGCGAGAAGACCCGGGATCGATCGAATGAGGCCGCGGGCGGAGGGAATCATCGAGTTCCTCTTCTTGTCTTGTTCGTCGGTTTCGCGGTGCAGCTCCCGTCCGGTACGACTTCGGCGAGATCGTTCTCGCGGAGTCGGCGGATTGGCATCGCGGCGGAATTCGGATCGTCGATCATCGGTCGCACGGACTTCGGTCGGCGCGGATTGTTCCCGACGCGAATGACGAAGCGATTGCGAGCCGGAACAGATTCGGCGCGATTCATGGAGATCGCGCGCTTCATTTCGTGCCACGACTGTCCGCGGAGCGCCGCACGGTCGAACGCGGCGACGAGTAGATTGCTCGTCGGGAAGGGGGCGCTCGGCTCTACGCGGGCGGCTCGATCGGACTTCGCGTCTGGATCGTGCCGCAGCGAGGAGTGTGCGGATCCCGACCCCGCCACGCTCCAGCAACTCTTCCGCTCCACCCCGTGGAGCTCGAGGTCGGAAACATGAAATCCATTCGATCGCTCAAGCTCATTCCGCACGTCCTGCTCGGACTGGCGACCCTCGCGTTCGGCGCGATGTCGGCCTCCGCGCAGCAGACGATCGTCCAGTACGGCTCCGCCAACACGACTTCGCTCGCCCCGGCCGTCGTCGATGGCGCGGTCTCCGCGAACAACCTGAACGCCGGCCCGGGACTCGGGCTCAATACGGGCTCGACCTTCAACTTCAATGGCTGGGATACGGCGAGCACGACCTTCGACGCTGCCGCGGCCGCCGGCGACTTCTGGACCTTCGGCTTCTCGATCACCGACCCGAACGCCCTCGTCGACCTCACGACGATGGACATCCGTCTCGATCGCTCGGGCACCGGTCCCGACGACTTCGAGATCCGTGCTGCGGTCAACGGCGGGGTTTCGACCTCGCTGCTGATCGGCGATTTCGCCGGCGGGTCGCTCGGGGTCAACTACCTGGGCGTCGACCTCTCGAGCCTGTCCGGCCTCACCGTCGGCGACAGCGTGCTCTTCACGCTCGCGGCCTGGAATGCGACCTCGGCCGCCGGAACCTTCGATCTGGAGACGATCACGTTCCCGGGCGGCACGGACGGGCTCACGATCCGCGGGAACGTCTCGGTCGTTCCGGAGCCGTCGACCGCCCTGCTCTTCGCCCTCGGCCTCGGCGGCCTGGCTTCGATCCGCCGCCGCGACGCGCACGCGCACGGCTGACCGCGTCCCCCCTGCCAGAGATCGCGAGAGAGCGACGCACCCCGCCTGTCTCCCTCTCGTGACCGGCAGGTTCCCGGCCCGGGATCGGATCGAAGCGATCCGATTCCGGGCCCTTTCCTTTCGGAAGACCGATCGCGGCGACCGCGCGGCGGGCGGGCGTCAGACGTTCGCGGAGTGCAGCAGGCGTTCCGGCGAGAGTCGGGCGCTCGCGCGGCCCGACATCGCCGGCTCCTGATAGGCGAAGGTCGTCGGATCTGCGACCTCCCAGGCCCGGGCGAGGCTCGCCGGCAGAGGCTCGCGCAGGAGCGCGCCCGGCGAGAGGTATTCGAAGATCTCGCCGTAGTGGCGGATCTCGAGCTGCGAGATCCGGCGCATGACGTGCCAGGGCCGCAGCTCCGACGGCTTCGAGAGCCCGGCGGCGCTCATCAGGTCGACGGCGGCGCGGATCGTCTCGCGGTGGTATCGGGCGACGCGCTTCGACTTCTCCGCCGGCACGATGCCGACCGTCAGTGCCGGATTCTGGGTCGCGATTCCGACGGGACACTCGTTCGTGTTGCATTTGCGAGCCTGGATGCAGCCCATCGCGAGCATCATCGGGCGCGCGGCGTTGCAGGTGTCGGCCCCGAGGGCGATGGTGCGCGCGAGGGTGAAGCCGCTCGAGATCTTGCCGGAGGCGACGATGCGGATCTGATCGCGCAGGCCGATCCCGACGAGGGCGTTGTGGACGAAGGTCAGACCCTCGAGCAGCGGGGTACCCAGGCTGTTCGAGAATTCGAACGGCGCGGCGCCGGTGCCCCCTTCGCCGCCATCGACCGTGATGAAGTCGGGGACGATCCCCGTCTCCAGCATCGCCTTGCAGACGGAAAGGAACTCGCGGCGCTTTCCGATGCAGAGCTTGAAGCCGACCGGCTTGCCGCCCGAGAGCTCCCGCAGCCGGGCGACGAATTCGAGCAAACCGATCGGGGTCGTGAAGGCCGTGTGTGCCGGCGGAGAGTTGACGTCCTTGCCCATCGCGACGCCGCGGATGGCGGCGATCTCGGGCGTGATCTTCTTCGCGGGGAGGATGCCGCCGTGGCCGGGCTTGGCCCCTTGCGAGATCTTGACCTCGATCATCTTGACTTCGTCGCGTGTCGCTCTCTCGACGAAGGATCCGGGATCGAATTTTCCGTCCGGCGTGCGGCAACCGAAATAGCCCGTCCCGATCTGCCAGACGAGGTCGCCGCCCTGCAGATGCGCGGGGGAGATCGAGCCCTCGCCGGTGTTGTGGGCGAAGCCGCCTTCCTTCGCCGCGCGATTCAGCGACATGATCGCCGCGGACGACAGCGCGCCGTAGCTCATGGCGGAGATGTTGAAGATCGAGGCGGAGTACGGCTTCGCGCAGCGCCCTTCGCCGAACAGGACGCGCGGCTCGTGATCCTCGGGCTCGACCGGCATCATCGAATGATTGATCCATTCGTAACCGGTCTCGTAGACGTCGCGCTGGGTACCGAAGGGGAGCGAGTCGACGGCGCCCTTCGCGCGCTGGTAGATCAGCGAGCGCTCCTCGCGGTTGAACGGGCGTCCCTCGATGTTGTTCTCGATGAAGTATTGCTGGATCTCGGGGCGGATCGTCTCCATGAGGTACCGGGCATGACCGATCACGGGAAAGTTGCGTCGGATCGTCTGCTTGGTCTGCAGCATGTCGGCGATGCCGAGCAGCACGATCGGGCCGACGAGCAGCATGCCGTACCAGGCCGCGGGCCAGACGTAGCTGAGCCCGGCGATCACCGAGATCGCGACCGCGGCCGTCGTCCCGAAGATGACCCGCGCCGACGCGCCGCCGCTGAAGAGCCGCCGGATCGAGAGGAGCGAGAGCGGCCCGACCACGAGGAACGCGAAGAGCGCCGGCGGCCACTGCAGCCCGAGGGCCACGAGGCTCGAGAAGATGATGATGTTGAGCGTCAGCAGGATCGCGTTCATGTCGACTCCCCGGTTGGGTCGGATCGGCGCGCCGCGGGACGCGCTCGGACCGAACGAACATCGGCCGGACGGTGCTCGGGCCGACATGCTTCTCGCCCGCTCAGGCAAGGACCTGAAGCGTCGACCCGTTTGCGCCCGAGAGGGGACGAAGCCCCGGTTCTGCCCAGCTCCCGATCCGTCGAGGGCTCAGCCGATCCGATGCGTCTTCGCCATCTCCTCGAGGAAGCGGACGACCGCGTCCTCGGCGCTCTGCTCGCGTTTCCCGGCCATGTCCTGGAAGCCGCGCATCAGGACCAGCCGGTCGACGCCGAGATCCTCGAAGCGCTTCGCCGTGTCGGCATCGACCGGACCGGGCGGGGTCACGGTGATCTCGAGCTTGCCGAGCGCCGCCGGCCGCTCCACCCGCTTCGCCGTCTCGCGCAGCCCCTCGATCATCTTCTGCGTCGCTGCCACGTCCTGGAAGAAGCCGTACCAGCCGTTGCCCTGGGCGACCGCGCGCCGGAGCGCCGGGGGCGACATGCCGCCGACGTGGATCGGCGGATGGGGCTTCTGGACCGGCAGGGGGCGGGACTGGATGCCCGAGAACTTCGTGAAGCGACCGTCGAAGGCCGGCTTCTCGGAGGTCCAGAGCGTACGCAGGACCTCGATATGCTCCGAGGCGCGCGCGCCGCGCTCCTCGTAGGGGATGCCGAGGGCGTCGAACTCGCCCTTGACGTAGCCGACCCCGACGCCGACGAGCAGCCGCCCCTTCGACAGCACGTCGACCCCGGCGAGCTCCTTCGCGAGCACGATCGGCTCGCGCTGGGCGATCAGGATGATGCCCGAGCCGATCTTGATCTTCGTCGTCTTCGCGGCGGCGAAGGCGAGGCTCGCGATCGTGTCGACGAAGGGCGAGAGCGGCGGGACGGGCGACGGAGGCTGATGGGGATCGACGAGCACGACGTGCTCGCCGGTCCAGATCGACTCGAACGCGAGCTGCTCCGCCGCGACGACGAGCCGCTCGATCGCATCGGGATGGTCGAAGGTCCCGAGGTTGAGACCGAAATAGCCGAACTTCATGGCAGATCTCCGTTTCGCCTGGATCCGCGCAAGCCTGCAGGCTCGCGCTCGGTCGAATGCGCCTAGCCCATCACCACGTCGGCGATCTTCTTGAGCGCCTCCGGGTTCGGCGCATGGACGAGCAGCGTCCGGGCCTTGCTCTCCTTCCACGCGGCCAGCCGATCGCGGATCCGCTCCTTCGAGCCGACGAGCGCGATGTCGTCGATGAACGCGTTCGGTACGGCGGCGATCGCCTCGCCGCGCTTCCCCTCGAAGAAGAGGTCCTGGATCTTCTGTGCCTCGGCGGGGTAGCCCATGCGGCCCATCAGCTCCTTGTGGAAGTTGCGGTCCTTCGCGCCCATGCCGCCGATGTAGAAGCCGAGGGCCGGGCGCATCGCGTCGTAGGCGGCGTTCAGGTCGTCGGTGACGTGGATCGTGACGGGGACGACGATGTCGAAGTCGGGCTTCGCATGGACGAGCGAATCGGCGTAGACCTCTTCTCGCGTCGGGGCGTACCAGAGCGGGATCCAGCCGTCGCAGATTTCGGCGGCCAGCGCGACGTTCTTCGGCCCCTCGGCGCCGAGGTAGATCGGCAGGTCGGCGCGCAGCGGGTGGGTGATCGACTTGAGCGGCTTGCCCATGCCCCAGGCGCCTTCCCCGAAATACGGGATCGGATAGTGCGGGCCGTCGTTCTTGACGGGCTGCTCGCGGCGCAGGACCTGGCGGATGACGTCGACGTACTCGCGCGTCCGGGCGAGCGGCTTGTCGAAGGGACGTCCGTACCAGCCTTCGACGACCTGCGGGCCGGAGACGCCGAGGCCCAGGATGACGCGGCCCTTCGTCAGGTGGTCGAGGGTCAGGGCGTGCATCGCGGTCGAGGTCGGCGTGCGGCCGGAGATCTGGACGATCGAGGTCCCGAGCTTGATCTTCTTCGTATGGGCGCCGATCCAGGTCAGCGGCGTGAAGGCGTCGGAGCCCCAGGCCTCGGCGGTCCAGGCGGAGTCGAATCCGAGGGATTCGGCGGCCTGGGCGATCTCGACGAAGTTGGGATGGGGCTGTGCCGGCCAGTAACCGAACATGACGCCGAATCGGAGGGAGGGGGATGCGCTCAAGACTCGAACTCCTGTGGATCATCGCCTCGGAGATGAGGCCGGCCGGAGCATAGCCGCAGGCCCCGACCCGGGCCCGGACGCCCGTTCGCGGCGCCGGCACCGACCCGGCCGCGGCGCCGCGACGATCCAGCCGCCCCGACCGCCTCGACCCGCGCGAGGCCCCTGGCTAGCGTGATCGCATGGATTCGCGAATCGCCCGCCTCCTCGACCAGCAAGACATCGAGCGCGTGATCCACCGCTATTGCCGCGGCATCGACCGCCGCGACCTCGCCCTCGTCCGCGCCTGCTACCACGACGACGCCACCGACCAGCACGGCAGCTTCTTCGGCAACGCAGACGAATACGTCGCCTGGGTCGACGGCCTGCTCGCCCGCTACCGCTTCACGACCCACGCCGTCCACCAGATCACGGTCGAATTCGGCGCCGCCCCCGACCTCGCCGCCGTCGAGACCTACGGCGTCTCGGTCCATCGCGGCGACCCGGCGAAGCCCCATCAGAACCTCGCGACCGCCTTTCGCTATCTCGACCGCTTCGAGCGCCGGGCGGGCGTCTGGAAGATCGCGAGCCGCGTCGCGATCGGGGACTGGTCGCTGCGGCTGCCGGCCGAGGCCTGGTGGGACATCCCGGAGAGCCATCGCGCGAGCGCGCGCGACGCGAGCGATCCGATCTACGCGCTGCTCGCGGGCGTCGGCATCGAAGACGGTCGCCGCGACGGCGGCGGCCAGAGCTGAGGAGCGGGACCGGATGGAGCTTTCGACGCTGAAGGTGGAGAAGCGGGATTCGATCGGGCGCATCCTGCTCGATCGACCCGACAAGCGGAACGCGATCGACACCGTCATGGCGCGGGAGCTCGCGGACGTACTCGACGATTTCGAGGCCGACGGCGACGTGCGCGCGGTCCTGATCCGCGGGGCCGGCGGGAATTTCTGCTCGGGGGGCGATCTCGCACCGGCGCCCGGGCCCGAGGGCCGGCGGCCCGGCTCACCGGCGTCGGTGACCCTCGACGTCATGAATCGCATCTACGGGCGCACGATCCGGACGCTCCACAACCATCCGAAGCCCGTCGTCGCGCTGGTCGAGGGCGTGGCCGCGGGGGCCGGGGCGAACCTCGCCCTCGCCTGTGATCTCGTCTACGCGACGACCACGGCGCGCTTCTGCGAGATCTTCGTGCGGCGCGGACTCTCGCTCGATTGCGGCGGCTCCTGGCTGCTGCCCCGACTCGTCGGGATGCAGCGCGCGAAGGAGCTCGCGTTCTTCGGCGACTGGATCTCGGCGCAGACGGCGCGGGAGTACGGGCTCGTCAACGAGATCCACGCGCCGGAATCGCTCGAGGCGGTCGTCGAGGCGAAGCTCGCGGCGCTG
>JBIPOQ010000372.1:0-4198 GCA_044379055.1 Myxococcota bacterium | reverse complement strand
TGGCGGCGCGCAGGCGGGCATGCAGGGCTTCGATCCGGGGGACACGCCAGGCGAGACCGTGGAAGGCATCGCCGCCGGCCGTCGGCGCCCTTTGCGCGAGGGACGCAGCGATCTCGAGCGTGACGCCGCCGAGGCGGAAGAAGAGCAGGCGCAGCCCCCGCTCGGGAAAGCGCCGATCGAGGGCGAGTCGCAGGCCGAGCGTGTCGGCGAGATGGCGGCGGGTCCGCTCGGGATCGGGGCTCGCGACGACGACGTGGTCGAAGCCGTCGATCCGTGCGGTCGGGTCGACGTCGGAATCGGGCGAGCCCGTCGAGGGCATCGGGCTCGGCGACCTCGCTGCCGTCTCCGATTCGACGACGAGCTCGATCGGAACGCTCGGACCCTCGACGCGACCCGGGCGGAGCGAGGCGCCGGGCTCGAATTCGCCGGCGAGCCGGAGACCGGCCAGCCCTTCCCCGTCGCGGAAGGGAATCCCGGGACGCGACGCCCCGGCCGACGCGCCCGGCTCGCGCGTGCGCAGCTCGAGCTGCCCGTTCGAGAGCTGGAAGCGGACGAACCGGCTGCCCTGCACAGGATCGCGACCGGAGGCCGTCGGCGCGCGGCCGAGCAGGACCCCGTGGTCGCGCACGGCGGCCTCGAGATCGACCACGTCGACGACCACGCTGTGGACGGAGCGGAGCATGCCGCAAACATCGCACGTCTTTTTCGCTATTCCCTGTCCCCACGCGCCTCGCGCCTTCGGGCGCGGCGGTCTGCCGGAGACGCCCCAGCCGCATGACGACCGATCCGCCGCCGACCCGACGGGTGAACCTCCTCGTAGCCCTCCTCGGGGGCGGCCTCGTCGGACTCGGCCTCCTCGTCTTCGCGGCCAGCGAGGACGGCCGACGCGCGCCCGGGCAGCTCACGATCGGCGTCGACGGCCTCCCCCCGCTGATGGCCCGCGATCTCCTGCTCCCCGCCCACGGCTGGACGCTGCAGATCGCGCTCGACCCGGTGCCCGCCGCCGAGGCGAAGCCTTCGCTCCTCGTCGAGATGCGCGAAGAGCGGACGGGGCTGACGATCGAGGTCCAGGACGACCTGATCGCGGGGGACGGCTTCTGGACGCTCCCGATCCCGGAGCGGCTCGGGCTGCGCGAGGGCCTCATCGCGGTCCGCGCCCGCGCGACCTTCGCCGACGGCTCGCAGGCCGAAGACTGGCGGCGCATTCGCATCCGCGCCTTCGACGGGGGGCCCCCGATCGGCGGCCGCCAGATCGTGTTCTTCGATTTCGAGGTCGACCGCGAGGGCGACGGGCGGGCGGACTTCCTGGCGGACCTCGAGCAGCTCGGCCTCGTCGCCCCGGGCCAGCCCGAGCTCGGGCAATCCCTCGCCGAGCGGATCGCCGAGCGCGCCCTCGCGCGGGTCGAACGCGCCTACGCGGCGAGCGACGATCCCAACCGCACGGGTCGACCCGCCGATCCCGTCGCGGTCCGCTTCCAGCGCCGGCCCGTCGAGCTCGAGTCCGAGCGTCCCTACACGACGCGCATTTGTGTCGGCGGTCGAGACCCTGCCGAGCCGGGCTCCGTCGGCCACGTCCGCTTCGACCCCCGCAACGCCCGCCGGGCGAGCGACGAATGCACCGCCGACGAGGCGGCCGGCCTCTTCCCCGCCGAGCTCGCGCGCTACCGCGAGTCTCCGCTCTACCGAGAGGTCCTGGGCCCCTTCGATCCGGCGCTGGGGGGCACGCCCTGGGCGGGAGAGCCCGAGCGAAGCGACGCGATGGATCGCGCGGTCGCGGTCTTCGGCGACGCGCTCGGCACGCTCATGGCCCACGAGACGGGCCACGCCCTCGGCCTCGTCGCGCCCGGCCGCCCCGGCGTCGGACTCTTCGGCGGCGAGTCGGGCGAGGCCTGGGCCCACGCGGTCGAGATCGGCGGCGACGAGTCGCCCGAAGCGGCCCTGTCCCTGATGTCGCCCGGTCGAAGATTCGGGTTCGAGGATCTCGCGGGACTCGGCGCCGCGGGCGAGCTCCGCTTCCGCCCGATCGACTACGCCTATCTCCGCGATCGCGTCGTCTTGCAGGCCGCACCGCGGCCCGGCGCGAATCCGCGCGAATGATCCGACGCGAGCCCGGGCGCACCGGCTGCGGAGGCGAGCGCTCCCCCGCCTAGAGATCCCAGAAGAAGTCCTTGTTCGTGAGCTCCGCGTCGTCTTCGACCTCGCGCCGGGCCTCTCGTTCGTCGGTCGGGATCAGATCGTCGCCGCTCTCGAGCCGGCCCACGAGCTCCTCGAGATCGCGGGTCTCGGTCTCCCAGTACTCGTCCGTCCCGAAATGCGGAAACGCGTCGGGAAACGCCGGATCCTCCCAGCGCTTCGCGATCCAGCCGGCGTAGAAGACGAACCGGAAGCCGCGCAGCGGCTCGATCAGGTCGAATCCCCGCGGATCGAAGGGGCGGAAGGCACGATAGGCGTCGACCAGCAGATGCCGCTGGCGGTCGGCCTCCGCATCCCGTCCGGGCAGCAGCATCCAGACGTCCTGCACCGGCGGCCCGATCACCATGTCGTCGAAGTCGAGGAAGAACCAGCCCGCGTCGCCGAGCAGCAGGTTGCCCGGATGACAATCGCCGTGGATCGGCTGGAGATCCATCCCGCGGCTGCGCTCCCGGTAGGTCGCGACGAGGGCGTCGACGGCGCGGACATAGCGCGAGCGGCAGGACGGGGGCAGCCAGTCGTCGCGGTCGAGGACGTTCAGCGCTTCGAGCGGGACGGTCTCGGGGCTGAGCACCCGTCGATGGGGGGCACCGATGTCGGCGGCGATCGTGTGGATCCGGGCGAGCAGGCGGCCGAGCACGGCGATCTGGTCGTCGGAGAGCTCGTCGGGCGAGCGGCCCCCGGTCCGGCGCCAGAGGGCGTAGTGGATGTCCTCGATGGTGTGGAGCGTCTGGCCGTCGGGAAAGCGGATCGGGGCACAGACCGGAATCTCGGCCGCAACCAGGGCCTCGAGAAGCCTGTGCTCGTCGAGAATCGTCTCCCGCGACCAGCGGCCCGGCCGATAGAACTTGGCGACGAGGTGCTCCCCGCTCTCGAGCCGCACGTCGTAGACCCGGTTCTCGAGGGCGTTGAGGGCGAAACAGTGGCCGGAGGGCTCGAAGCCCCCCGCCTCGACCGCCGCGAGCACACGCTCGGGCGAGAGACGGAAGAAGAACTCGCTCGGGGGACTCGTCATCGGCGGAGCATAACGCGCGAATCCCGGATTCCGGTTCGCGCGATTGCTCCGCGGAGATCGTTTCGTTAACTATTTCGCTCACTTGGGGTCCCCCGCCCCGGATCCCGACCCAGACGGAGCTGCCTTGTCCTCCCGCCCCGGCCAAGCGCCCTCGAAGCCCCCGACCGCCGAAGCGGCCGACGCGAGCGCCCCGCGCGCGAGCCGGCGCGAAGCGCCCTGGCTCTTCCGGACCTACTCGGGCCATTCCTCGGCGCGGGCGAGCAACGCCCTCTACCGCAGCAACCTCGCGAAGGGCCAGACGGGCCTCTCGGTCGCCTTCGATCTCCCGACCCAGACCGGCTACGACTCGGACCACCTGCTGGCCCGCGGCGAGGTCGGGAAGGTCGGCGTCCCGATCTGCCACATCGACGACATGGCCCTGCTCTTCGAGGAAATCCCCCTCGAGCAGATGAACACGTCGATGACGATCAATGCGACCGCGGCCTGGCTGCTCGCCCTCTACATCGCGACCGCCGAGCGCCAGGGCGGCTCCGCCGCGAAGCTCCGCGGCACGACCCAGAACGACATCGTGAAGGAATACCTCTCGCGCGGGACCTTCGTCTTCCCGCCGCAGGCCTCGATGCGCCTCACGAGCGAGATCGTCTCCTACACCGTCGAGCATGTCCCGCACTGGAACCCGATCAACATCTGCTCGTACCACCTGCAGGAGGCCGGGGCGACGCCGGTGCAGGAGATCGCCTTCTCGATGGCGAACGCGATCTCCCTACTGGACCACCTGCGGGCGAGCGGTGCCGTCGGCGAAGCGGATCTCGCGAAGGTCTTCGGGCGCATCTCCTTCTTCCTGAACGCGGGCATCCGCTTCGTCGAGGAGATGTGCAAGGGCCGCGCGATGACGGCGCTCTGGGAGGAGATCGGCCGCGAGCGCTACGGCATCCGCGACGAGAAGGCGCTCCGCCTCCGCTACGGCGTGCAGGTCAACAGCCTGGGGCTGAC
>JBIPOQ010000371.1:0-4223 GCA_044379055.1 Myxococcota bacterium | reverse complement strand
CCCGTCCGACGAGACGGCCGTCGAGCTCTTCTACCGCCTGCAGCTGACTTCGTTCTTCTCGCTGAAGCCCGACCTGCAGATCATCGACGACCCGGGCGGCCTCCACGAGGACACCGCCGTCGTCGGCACGCTCCGCTTCGAGGTCGGCCTCTGAAACGAGGCCCGGCGGGCCTCCGCGTCAAGCCGCTCGCGCGGCCCGGCGCGCGTCGAGGGCCCGCCGGATCTCCGCGTGCTTCGCGGCGTCGAGCCCGAAGCCGAGCAGGATGACGCCGCCGATCACCATGCTGACGAGCGGCGCGAGGGCGTTCAGGCTCCGGATCGCGAGCAGCGTCGTCTCCGTCTGCGTCGGCGCGTTGGGGACGAAGGCGACCCACGAGAGGGTGAAGCCCGTGATCATCGCCATGATGCCGCTCGAGGTCTTGTAGAGGAACGTGAAGGCGGAGTAGTAGGCGCCCTCCTTGCGTTCGCCGGTCTCGAGCTCGTCGGCGTCGATGACGTCGGCGAGGATCGACTGCCCCATCACGTTGCCGCAGGCGGAGCAGGCGCCGGTCAGCGTGACGACCATCTGCATCCAGCGCAGGTCGCCTTCGCCGACGAAGAAGAGGCACGCGTAGCCGGCGATGCCGGCGGCGGTCCCGATCAGCCAGGACTGCTTCTTCCCGATCCGTCGCGCGAGCCAGACCCAGAGCGGGAGCGAGAGGAGCGACGAGCCGACGTAGAAGAGGAAGATCTCGCCGATCTTGCCAGGCAGCCCGATCACGTACTGCATCAGGAAGGGGGCGACGACCATGCTGGCGCCGGAGCCGGTGTGCTCGATCAGGATCAGGGTCAGGAGCTTTCGCGAATAGCGATTGCGCCAGACGTCGCGGGCGATCGCGCCGTTCGAGGAGCCGCCGCGACGGCGGTTGCCGGCGGGCTCCCGCAGGAGGGCGACCGAGATCGCGATCGAGACGACGACGGCGACGCCGCAGACGATCGCGAAGGTCGTGGCGAGGCCGCGGCGATCGGTCGCCGTCATCAGGGCCGGCATGCCGAAGACGAGGCAGCCGATCATGCCGACGTAGCCCGCGGCCTGTCGCCAGGCGAAGATGCGGGAGACGACGTGGCTGTCGGTCGAGAGCTCGGCGCCGAGGGCCTGGTGCGGGGTGTAGAAGATCGTGACCGCGAGGTTGAACGCGAAGACCGCGACCGTCATCCAGGCGATCAGCTGGGGCGTCGAGAGCGATTCGGGGGGCGCCCAGACCATCCAGCCCGAGAGCGCGATCGGAATCGCCGAGGCGGCGATCCAGGGTCGCCGCCGGCCCCAGGCATGTTCCGTCCGATCGCTCCAGACCCCGGTGATCGGGTCGGTCACCGCATCCCAGAGGCGTCCGGCGCCGAAGATCAGGCCCATCGCGAGCGGCGGGATCAGGAGCACGTCGACGGCGTACTTGTTGACGTAGCTCATGAAGAGCACGAGCGAGAAGTTGACGGCCACCATCGGCGACGCGTAGGCGATCAGCGTCGCGATCGAGAGCGGGGCATGCGCTGCGGTCGGCGCGGAGACTTCGGGGGTCGTGGGCGTCGGCATGGCCGGCAGCATAGGGCAGCCAATTCGCCGTCGGACGGGTATGGTTGGCGCCATGAAAAGCTGGTCCGCCTGGATGGCTGCTGGTCCCTTCGCGCTCGCCTGCCTGCTCGGCTGCGGGCCGGTCCTGCTGATGCCCGGTGGCGCGCTCTCCGGCCCGGTCGAGGCCGCGCCTTCGGACTGGTCGTTCAGCGACGAGATCTCGACGATCCAGCTCGAGACGCGCCCCGCGGATCCCTACTCGATCAACATCTGGGCGGTCGGTCTCGGCGATCGGCTCTACGTGCATGCGGGCGCGAACCGCTCGCGCTGGGTCGAGCACCTGATCGCCGACCCGCTGGTCCGCGTGCGGGTCGCGGGCAAGCTCTACCCGATGGCGGCGATCCGCGTCGAGGACGCGGCCGAGTTCGCGTCCTTCGCCGACGCCTACGAAAAGAAATACGGAATGCGTCCTCGCAACGAGAACGTCAGCGAAGTCTACCTCTATCGATTGGGTGCCAGAACATGAAGATCGGACTCTGCTTTCCCTATACCCAGGACGACATCGACCGCAGCCGCATGCTCGAGTGGTTCCGCCGCGTCGACGAGGGGCCGTTCTCGACGCTCTCCTGCGGCGAGCGCATGGTCGGCCCGTCCGTCGACATGATGGCGACCCTCGCGGCCGCGGCCGCCGTGACGACGCGGGTCCACATCGCGCCGACCCTCTACGTCCTCCCGATGCACCCCGCGATCAAGGTCGCGAAGCACGCCGCGACCCTCGACCTCATCGCCGGCGGCCGGACGACGATCGTCGTCGGGACCGGGGGGCGCCCGCAGGACTACCAGTGCATGGAGAAGCCGCGCGAGGGGCGTTATTCGCGCATGGACGCGCAGGTCGCCGAGATCCGCCGGATCTGGGCGGGCGAGCTCCCCTTCGAGGGGGCCGAGCCGATCGGCCCGAAGCCGGTCCAGCCCGGTGGTCCGAAGATCCTCGCCGGCTCGATGGGCCCGAAGTCGATCGCGCGCGCCTCGAAATGGGCCGACGGGGTCTACTCCTGGTCGGGCAACGGCGTCGCCGCGGAGATGAAGCAGCAGCGCGACTGGATCACCGAGTCCTGGGAGAAGGCCGGCCGGACGACCGCCCCGAAGCGCGTCGGCGGATTCTGGTACTCCCTCGCGCCGAACGCGGACGAGAAGCTCAAGGCCTACGTCTACAAGTACATCAAGGTGATGGGCGACGCGCCGGCCAAGGCGATGTCGCGCATGGTCGATCGCTCGACGCCCGACAAGGTCCGCGCGTCGCTCGAAGCCTATGCCGAGCTCGGCTACGAGGAGTGCTGGCTCAACACGGCGACCTCGGACTACGCCGAGATCGACGGGCTGATCGCGGTCATGCAGAAGCTCGGCTGGGCGTGAACACGACGGGCATCTTCTCGATGCCCGTGATGAAGTTGTTCGGCCGGCGCTCGAGCGGTCCGTCGGAGGCGAGCCGGACGTCGGGCATGCGCGCGAGGACCTCCTCGAACAGGATCTTGAGCTCGAGGCGGGCGAGGCTCGCGCCCAGGCAGTGGTGCACGCCGTAGCCGCCGAAGGCGACGTGGTGGTTCGGCCAGCGCTCGACGTCGAAGCGATCCGGATCCGGGAAGGCGCGTTCGTCGCGATTGGCCGCGGGATAGAGCAGCAGCACGCGATCGCCCTCGCGGAGCTTCTCGCCGTGGAGCGTCGTGTCGCGCAGGACGGTCCGGTTCATGTTCAGGATCGGCGAGACCCAGCGGATCATCTCCTCGACGGCGACCTCGATCTTCGAGGGGTCGTCGATCAGCTTCTGCTTCTGGTCGGGGTTGAGGATCAGCTGCTCGAGGCCGCCGGTCATGACGTGGCGCGTCGTCTCGTCGCCGCCGATCAGGATCAGCAGGCTCTCCTGCAGAATCTCCTCGTCGGTCAGCGAGTCGCCGTCGATCGTGCTCGAGACGAGGAGCGAGACGAGGTCGTTGCGCGGGTTCTTGCGGCGGTCCGCGATGACGGCCGCCTGATACGCGAAGTACTCGTTGCTGAACTCGCGCTGCTTTTCGCGGCGGAGCTGGTCGTCGGCGATGTTCGCGATCTCGCCGCCGCCGAGCAGGCAATCGCTCCATTCGAGCAGCTTGCCCCGGTCCTCGGGCTCGACGCCGAGCATGTCGCCGATCGCGACCATCGGGATCCATCGCGCGATGTCCTTCATGAAGTCGCACTCGCCGCGCGGCGCGACCGCGTCGATCAGGCTGCGCGTCAGCTCGCGCAGCTTCTGCTCCTGGTCCTGGACGCGGCGCGGGGTGAAGCCGCGGTTGACCAGATTGCGGCGCCGTTTGTGGAGCGGCTCGTCGAGGTTGATCATGGTCGGGATCCAGCTGTCCCGCTCCGGCCGCGAGCTCTTGCCCGAGCAGAAGACCTCGGGCGTCTTCGCGATCGTCATGACGTCGTCGTAGCGCGTGACGCCCCAGAGGCCGCCGTCGGCGGAGGGGTCCCAATAGGCCGGCGCCTCGTCCCGCATCCACTTGAACTGCTTCCAGGGATCGAGATAGAAGAAACGGTCGAGGAGCTGGATGTCGTCGCGGATCGGATGGGAGGGCATGGTCGAAGGCTTCCGTGGTTTCGCCGGCTTTCGGACCGGCTTGATTCTGGGTTCAAGGGGGCTCGG
>JBIPOQ010000370.1:0-4226 GCA_044379055.1 Myxococcota bacterium | reverse complement strand
AGGCGCCGCTCGGCATCACGTTCCTCCGGAGCGCGGACCAGCCCGCCGACTATCAGGGCGCGGCCCTCGTCGCGCTCCACGGCTCCTGGAATCGCTCGCAGCTCTCGGGCTACAAGGTCGTCTCGCTCCACTGGAACGAGGACGGAACGATCCGCCAGTCGGATTTCCTGACGGGCTTCCAGGTCGGCGACGACGTCATCGGCCGACCGGTCGACGTCGCCGAAGGACCCGATGGGGCGATCTACGTGAGCGACGACTACGCGGCGGCGATCTACCGCATCACGCGCTCGGACACGACGCAGGCGGCGACGAGCCTGCCGGTCGGTCTCCCGACGGCGCGGGCCGTGGCCGATCCGCTCGCCGAGTACACGGGCGAAGCGCGGACCTCGCTCGTCGCGCGCGGAGCCGAGCTGTACGAAGCGAGGGCCTGCGCGGGGTGTCACGTCGAAGGACGGGGGGAAGCGGGCGTCGTCGTGAAGCCGCTCGAGAACCTCGCCGCGCGCTACACGCTCCAGAGCCTCGCCGCCTTCCTGCGGACGCCCCAGCCCCCGATGCCGGTCGTCGATCTGCCGGAGAGCGATCGCCTCGCCCTCGCCGCGCATCTGCTCGAGCAGGAGCGGCAAGCGAGCGCCCCGCCGGCGCCCTGAGCGCGCAGGCGCTAGCAGTGGCGATGCGCGAGCACGCCGTCGCTGCGTCGGCGCGTCTGCACGAGACCGTCCTCTTCGAGGCAGTCGAGGGCGCCGACGAGGAGCAGGATCTGCGCTCGCGTCTGCTCGAGGGACTCGTCGGGCGGAAACAGCGCCGTCCGCAGATCGAAGGCCGTCACCTCCTGATCCATCGCGGCGAGATGACGCAGGCTGCGGTCGATGCGCTGGAGGCGCACGTCGTAGTAGAGGATCGTGTCGCGAATCGTCCGGTCGGCGCGGCGCACGAGGCCACCGAAGCCCGGCAGCAACCATTTGTCGTTTCGCCCGCGTAGCCGGCGCAGACTCCGGCGCAGCTCGACGAGCCCCTTGAAACGCGGCCGCCGAAGACAGGGATCGGCGGGATCGGGCAGCGCGCCGAGATAGAACGTCTCGGCGCGGGGAACGACCTGCCCCATCACTTGATCGCCGGTGAAGAGCAGCCCCGCCTTCTCGTCCTCGAGCAGCAGATGTCCGGGCGTATGGCCGGGGCTGTGCAGGACGCGAACCGCGAAGTCCTTCCACTCGACCCGGTCGCCCTCGCGCAGCGCACGGTCGACCCGCGTCGACTGCCCTTCGGCGAGGTTCTGGTCGAGGGCATGAAAGCGATCCCCCTCGATCTGCTCCAGCACGTCCGCGGTCGCCCCCGACTCCCGAAACAGCTCGAACGCGTCGTTCAGGCGATCCCGAACGACGTTCTCGAAGTCCTCGACCATCGGCGCGTCGGCTTCGTGGACCCAGCACTCGAGTCGTGCCCCCCGCTCGCGCAGCGTCTCGACGAGGCCGAAATGATCGCGATGGCCGTGGGTGAGCACGACGCGCTCGATGTCGGCGACGCCGTAGCCGAGCTCGTCGAGGGCCGACTCGAGCGCGGCGAGGCTCGGCCGGGACTTCACGCCGGTATCGATCAGCGTGAGCGGGTCGTCGTCGACGAAATAGATCTGGGTCCAATCGAGCTCCCAATCGAGCGGGAGCGAGAGCATGTGGACCTGGGGCCTTTCGGCGATCGGGCTGCGATGGAGGACGCGCCCCGGCAATGGAGCGGTTCCGGCTCGGTTGCGAGTCCAGACCTTCGGCATCGCGCCAGCATAGTCGCGAGGGGTCCCGACCGTCGATGCGCGGTTCGCGAAATTGCCGTGACGCCGCCGCCCCGCCCCCCCGGCCGAGGGTCGCTCGCTTGCACGCGGCCCCGCTCGCCGGCAGTCTATCGGCATGACGCTGGAAAGTGCCCCCGCCCCCGAAGCTCCCCGCCGCATGCGTTCCGCCGCGGCCGGCGCCCTCGTGTTAGGCCTCGTGCTGCTCGCGTCCGGCTCCGCCCGGGCCGAGTCGCTGATCCGCCTTCCCCGCCTCGACGACGCGACGGGCCTCGCCGCGACGACCTTCGATCCCGCCGGCCAGGCCGTCGGCCGGTCGAGCTTCCAGGTGGAGGAGCTGACCACCGGCCTGCGGCGTCTGAGGATCAAGATGGCGGTGGACGACGGGGGACAGAATCTCTCCGAGGCGACGCTGGCGCCGGTATCGGCCGGTCCGAAAGGGAGCGCCGAGGGCACGCTGCGCCTCGTCGAGGAGCGATCGCAATCGACGCGCGCCGACGGCCAGCGCCTCGATCTGTTGGTCATCGACCACGTCGCGGGGCGCGCGTCGTGCATCCCCGATCGGGGCGGACCGGCCGCGGCGAAGCACGTCGATCTCCCCGACCCCGACCGGGTCGTCAACGTGCCGATGCAGCTCCTCTTCCAGCCGCTGGTCCGGGGCGAGGTCGAGGAGGTGCGCTTCCAGATCGTGCTCTGCACCGACGGCCCGAAGCTCCAGGACATGATCGCCGTCCCCGGCCCGCGCTTCGAACGCGAGGGCCGCGAGATCGTCGAGATCCGCTACGGGCCCGACCTCGGCTCGGCCGTCGCCTTCTTCGCCAGCCGCCTGCTGCCGAGCTTCTCGTTCTGGTTCGACGCGAAGGACGGCGCCTACCTCGGCCATCGCATGCCGCTCCACCGCCAGGGTCCCGAGGTGGTGCTCGTGCGCTCGGGCCTCACGCCCCGGGATCTCGGCGTCGAGTAGGCGATGGGAACCCCGGACACGCGACGACTGTCCACTGCGGTGCGACATTCCGTGCCGAGGGTGTGATCCGTCACAGAACCCGCACCCAAAGGCGACGAATATGCGCCCGGCTCGAGCGGGCGAACTGCGACGCGAATCGGGTGGCGGATGGCTGCTCGAAACGGGTCTGATCGAACGACCGGATCGAACGACTCGAACGAAAATGGGGGATGAAATGCGAAAGATGATCTCGGGATTGGTATTGGCGGGGCTCCTGGCCGGAACCGGCTGCGCCTCGACTTCGGACATGACGCAGCTCAAGAGCGACGTCGCCACGGCCCAGGCCGACGCGGCCGAAGCGCGACGCATCGCCGAGGAAGCGCGCGACGCGGCGGCGGCGGCCCAGAGCGATGCCAGCGCGGCCCGAGCGGCGGCAGACGCTGCGGCGACGGAGGCGCGGACGGCGAGCGAGAAGGCCGACCGCATCTTTCAGCGTTCTCTGCATAAATAATACGGCTTTCCAGAGCGAGAGCCCGGGACGCACGGCCTTCCTCCGGGAGGCCTGCGTCACGGCCCTCGTCTCCGGGCGGCTCCGTCCCAAGGTCGACCAGATCGTCGTGGAGAAGCGTGCCCGGAGGCTCACCCTCTGGTACGCCGGATCGCCCGTGCGTTCGTTTCGCGTGGCGCTCGGGCATTCGCCCGTCGGCGACAAGCGTCGAAGGGGCGATGGACGCACGCCCGAAGGACGCTACGCGATCGACGGCCGAAACCACCGCAGCCGTTACTACCGGTCGCTCCACATCTCGTATCCGTCTGCGGCGGACATCCACGAGGCGCGGCGAGCGGGGATCTCTCCCGGCGGCGAGATCATGATCCACGGGCTCCCGGCGGGCGCGGGCTGGATCGGGAAGCATCATGCGGGATTCGACTGGACACGCGGCTGCATCGCCGTCTCGAACGAGGAAATCGATGAGATCTGGGAGCTCGTCGCCGACGGAACGCCCATCGAGATCCGGCCCTAGCCGGGTCGGGACCCGAGCCTTCGGGCTCGGGCTCGCCCTCGCGGTCGGCCTGACGGCGCTGAGCGGCTGTGCCCTGCTGCCGAAGGCGAAGCCGAAGGGCCCGCCCCGTCATCTGCTCGAAAGCCCTCCCCCCTCGCCCGACCTCGTCGGGCGCCTCTCGTTCAAGTCGGCCGCTGCAGAGGACACCTTCGTCGATCTCGCCCCGGCACTCGGCGTCGGATACGTCGAGCTCGTCGCGGCCAACCAGCATCTCGATCCCTGGGTCCCGACTCCGGGCGAGCGGATCGTGATCCCGAACGTGCATCTCCTGCCCGCCGGGCCGCGCGAGGGCATCGTCGTCAACACCGGCGACATGCGCCTCTACCACTTCACGCCCGACCAGCCGCCGCGCAGCTATCCGGTCGGCATCGCCAAGGAGGGCTACGCGACGCCCCACGGCAACACGAAGGTCGTCCGCCAGAAGGAGAACCCGACCTGGTACCCC
>JBIPOQ010000369.1:0-4228 GCA_044379055.1 Myxococcota bacterium | reverse complement strand
GCCGCGGCCGCGGAGTGGGTCGCGAGCTCCGCGGCGACCTCGAGCTCGAACTCGAGCTCGCCCGCGTGGGAGGCCGAGACGGTCGTGGCGCTGCGCGCCTCGCCGAGCCGCAGGATGCCCGCGTGCCAGAGCGTCCAGAGGGTCGAGGCGGCGAGCACGTCGCCGGCGGCCTCGCCGAGGATCCGGCCGAGGGGCCGCGTGCCGTCGAGGCGCTGCACGACCGCCGCAGCCGTGGGGCCGGCCTCGCCGAGCTTCATCGCGACGCGGCGCAGGCGCGGGGCGATGTCGGCATGGGCGTCGGCGATCGCGAGCACCGCGGCGAACAAGCGCTCGCTGCCCCAGCGCCGCGCCAGCTGTGTCTGGATCAGGCTCAGGACGTCGTGGGGCTTCGCGTTCGCCGGCGGCGGCGTCGCGGCGCTCCACTGATAGGCGCCCGACTGCCATTCGAAGGTCTCGGCGATCTGTTGCTTCGCCTCGGCGCGAATCGCCTGGTAGAGGGCCGCGGGATCGACGAGCTTGAGCGCGAGGGCCGCCGAGGCCTGGCTGCACTCGCGCTCGCGCGCGAACTGCTCGAGCTTGCGGCGATCGGCGCCGTCGAGTCGTCCCGCCGCCTCGAGCGCGCGGGCGAAGCGATCGGATTCCGGCCGCGCCTCGACCGAGACCGGCGCGCCGTCGACGACCTGGATCCAGCACTCGCTCTTGCCTCGGGCGAGGCGCAGGCGGCCCGAGCGCCGCGCGGCCCAGGCCTCGGCGAGCAGCTGCGCGACGTTCGTCTTGTCGAGCAGGCCCTCGTCGGGGGTGGTGCGCGGTCTCGCGTTCGACATCAGTGGGACGTTCCCGGGCGGCCCCGACGGCCCGTGGCGCGCGCGGGGCTCAGAGGGTGAAGCGTTGTGCGTCGGCGATCTGGAAGGCGGTCGCGATCGCCTCCGACAGGTCCTTGCGCACGATCAGGTGGGACGACTCGAGGCTCGCGATCGCGACCTCGGAGCCGGCGGAGATGCCGGTGAGCAGGCTCTGGGCGTTCCAGGACTCGATCGTCTCGAGCACCTGCTCGAGGGCGGCTGCGCCGAACCCCTCGTCGAGGGGCAGCTCGCGCAGGTCGACGACGACGCTGCGAATCTCGCCGATGCCCGGATCGCGGCCGAGCATGTCGACGGTCCCGAGCGCCTCTTCGAGGGTCGTGAACGGCAGCACCATCACCGGGCCCCAGATGTGGACCACCGGCTGCGTCCGGTCGAAGCGGCCGTCGACGCCGATTCCTGCGCCCGGCGCCGGACGCTCGCGTCGCTCGACGGGGGGGCGCAGAGCGATCTTGCGGAACGCTTCGAAAGGGACGTGCGCGAGCAGCCAGTCGTGCTCAGGGTCTTCGGACGGCTCGAGGGAGGCGACCTCGTGGACCTCGAAGCGGCATTGAACGGCGCCCATCGCGGTGCACTCGAGCTCGCGGGCGACGAGCGTGCGGTCGAGGGTGCCCGAGAGCCAGCCGGTCGTGTAACCCGCGCTCAGCGCACAGCAGGGCGTCTCCGGCGCGTCGAGGCGCGAGAGGCGGGCGGCGGCCTCGTGGTGCTCGGGCCAGCTGCCCGCGAGCGCGAAGGCGCCGTTTCGTTCGGTCTGGAGGCCGGCGTTCCAGCGCATCACGAGGGCGGTCGTGTCGCTGGCCTGGGTCGGGGCCGCGCCGCCGCTCTCGCCGTAGCGACGGCAGGCGCGTGCGGCGTCGCGAAGACCGTGGAGCAGGCCGATCTGGAAGAGGGCGAGGCCCGCCTGGCGGGGGCCGAGCTCGTCTTCGAGCTCGACGAGGAGCGACGCGAGGAAGCGACCGTCCACGAAGAGCTTCGGGTCGTTCATCAGGACGGTATCCGGCCCGAAACCGAGCGCGGTCAGCATCGCGAGCGGATCGCTCGAGACGGAATCGTGGGGGGGCTTGCCAGGGGGTCGCACGCGGGGGCCTTGCTCTCTCTCTAACCTTCGATGAATGCGTAGATGTCGAACTTCTGGCCCTTCGAGATGAAGGACTCGCCCTCCTGCTCGAGCAGCCGCAGGAAGGCATCGACGACGACGGGATCGAACTGCGTCCCGGAATACTTGTGGAGCTCGGCGGTCACGACCTCGAGCGGGAGCGCCTTGCGGTACGGGCGATCGGAGGTCATCGCCTCGACCGTGTCGGCCACCACGATCACGCGCGAGGGCAGCGGGATCTGGTCTCCGGCGAGTCGATCGGGATAGCCGCGCGCGCAGCCGTCGTACCACTCGTGGTGGTGCCGCACGCAGGGGACCACGCTGCGCAGGAACTCGACCGGCTCGAGGATCTTTGCGCCGATCTCGGGGTGGCGCATGATCTCGGCATACTCGGCGTCGTTGAGGCGGTCGGGCTTGGTGATGATCGCGTCGGGGACGCCGATCTTCCCGACGTCGTGGAGCAGGCCGGCGAAGTAGACGCGCTCGATCATGTCCTTGCGCAGGGACAGCTGGCGCGCGATGCGGGAGGAGTAGACGGCGACGCGCTCGGAGTGGCCGCGGGTGTAGGCGTCCTTCGCGTCGATGGCCTCGGCCAGCGCACGGATCGTCTGGATGTAGGCGGTCCGCAGCTCCTGGTTCTTCCCGTCGAGCTGCTTGGTGCGTTCGCGGACCTTCTCCTCCAGGTTGCGATTCATGTCCTGGAGCTTGAAGTTCTGCTCGCGCGTGACCTGGTTCAGGCGCTTGATCTCGGCCTTCAGGTCGTAGTGGTCGAAGGCCTGGCGCAGGGTCGCCTTGAGCTCGTCGTCGTTCCAGGGCTTGGTGATCAGGCGGTAGATCTCGCCCTTGTTGATCGCCTCGACGGCGATCGTCATGTCCGTGTAGCCGGTCAGCATCATGCGGACGAAGTCGCCGTGGCGGTCGCGGACGGCGGACAGGAAATCGACGCCGTTCATCTGGGGCATGCGCTGATCGGAGACGACGACCTGCGGCTCGTAGCGATCGATGAGCTCGAAGGCGTCGGCGGGGGTCGACGCGGTCAACACCTGGATGGGCTCGTGGCGGAGCAGCCGCTGGAGCGCCTTCAGGATGTTCACTTCGTCGTCGACGAAAAGGACGGTGTGATCCTGCACCGTGGCTCCTTGACGCTCGCGTCGGTCGCGGGGGTTGCGTCCCCCGACGGCCGGCTCGCTCCGAACGCACTCCGTCCGTGGCCGGTCCTATCGGTCGGAGAGGAGCCTCGCGTGAGACGCGTGTGCGCGAAGGCGCGCGCAATCGCCGACTTCTCCGCGAGCGTCGAAGGCGCTCGCATCCGGTCGGCATGTCCGCCGCACGCGCGCCGCAGCGCACGCGCCGCCCCCCCGCAATGCGCAGTCGAGGAGCAACCCGAACGGGGCCGACCGGCGCGGTCTCGATCGGCGCCCCGGCCGTGACCGGCGCCGGCGGCCTGTTCTTGCCGGCAGCCTGTCCCTAGAGGTAGTTGCCGCCGTCCATGTGGATGCGGGTATGCGCCTGGCGGAAGCGGGAGAGCTCGCGGGTGAAGTCCTCGCCGGAGACCGGCTCGGGCTGTTCGCCGCCGGCCTCGAGGCGAGCCTTGCGGCGCAGCACGCCGTGGAGCATCCGGACCCAGTCGCCGATCGAGGGGTCGCCGGTGGACCCCACGACGACGGGCCAGCTGATCTTGTCGAAGAGCGCGCGGCCCGCCCGGGCCTCGGACTGTTTCGCGTGGATCTCGAGGGCGGCCACGACGTCGTCCGGGAAGATCGGGTTGACCTCGACGATCCGTTCGAAGCGGCCCGGGGCGACGAAGGCGTGGGGCAGGGTGTCGGGGAAGCTCGTCGCGCCGACGACGAGGGCCCGGGGGACGGCGAGGGTGCGGTCGATCAGCTCGAACAGGAAGTCGAGGATCGGACCGGCCGGGAGCTGGCCGTGGTGGGCCGAGAGGTCGTGGGCCTGGGCGTATTGGAGCTCGTCGAAGAAGACCGTGACCGGGGGCATCTCCTCGAGGGCGGCGGACCAGCCCTGGATCAGCTCGCCGATCTTGCTGACGCCGTGGATCACGTCGAGCACGATGCGCGGCACGTCGACCCGCACGAAGGCCGTCGCCGTTCGCGCCGCCAGGGCCTCGGCCAGCATCGCCTTGCCGCTGCCGCGCCGGCCGATCATCAACATGGCCGAGGGCGGAAACGTTCCCCAGCGGCCGTAGATCTCCGGGCTCGTCTGGGCGTAGGCGTAGGTCAGGATCTCGTCCTTTGCCGCCGCGAGGCCTCCGATC
>JBIPOQ010000368.1:0-4232 GCA_044379055.1 Myxococcota bacterium | reverse complement strand
GTCGGTCGCGTGGAAATAACGGCCCCCGCTCGCCTCGGCGATCCGTCGCAGCGTCGCCTCGTCGATCTCGACGGGCATGCGCTGGAGCGAGACGCGACCGTCCATGCGGCGGACGGGGAACGGCGCGAAGCCGGTGTAGCCGGCGCCGATCGTGTAGACGCGGATCCCGAAGCGCGCGGCGAGCTCGGCGGCCTCGAGCGGCTCGATGTCGCCCGCATTCTGGACGCCGTCGGTCAGCAGGATCGCGATCTTCGAGGCCGTGTCCTGGCGTCGGAGCCGTTCGACGGCGAGGGCGAGGCCGTCGCCGATGGCGGTGCCGTCTTCTGAAGCCTCTTCGGGCGTCGCGAGCTCGTCGAGGATCGCGAGCACGCTGCCGTGATCGAGCGTCAGGGGACAGAGGCCATCGGCGTACCGTGCGAAGGCGACGATGCCGATCAGGTCGTCGGGCCGCCCCTCGCCGAAGCTCCCGCCGCCCTGCACGAACTCCTTGAAGATGCGCTTCACGACGTCGAGGCGGCTCGTGCTGGTATCCCCGCGGACGAAGTCCCGCGCCTCCATCGACCCCGAGCGGTCGACCACGACCGCGATCGCGATGCCCTCCCGCTCGATCTGGCTCACCGCATTGCCCGTCCTCGGCCCCGCGAGCGCGATCGCGAGCGCGAGGGTCGCGAAGGCGAGGAGCAGGGCCGGGAGCCAGACGAGCCGTTCGCGCAGCGAGCGGCGTCCGCCCTCGACGAGCGAGAGGCTCGAAAACGCGACGTTCGCCCGGCGCCGGTCGACCTGGAAGAAGACGTAGGGCGCGAGGAGCCCGGCGAGCAGGAGCCAGGGATCGCTGAGCTCGAGGCCGGCGAGGTCAGGCATCGCGCACCTCCGCGCCGGGCTTCCCCCGACCGCCCGGCGCCGAGAGATCGGGCGCGCGCGCGACGTCGCGGGTGTCTTCGAGGAATCGTTCCGCGGCGGCGATCGACTGACCGACGACCTCGGCCTCCGGTCGATAGCCGGCAAACTTGACGAGGTCGGCCTGCACGAGGAAATCGCGCAGCAGCTGCTGATGCGAGCGCGCGAGATCCGGCGAGCGACCCATCTCGTTCAGGAACTCCTCGGTCGTCAGCTCGGGGGAGCGCAGGGCGAAGCGATTCTCGAGGTAGCGCCGCACGATGAGCGAGAGATTCACGTAGAACGCATCCAGCGCCTCGGGTCCGGGTCGGCCCTCGGCGAGCAGCCGATCGAGCTCGCTGCGGGCGATCTCGTAGGCGCTGCGCTGCCGGCGACGCGTCTGATGGGCAGCCCAGGCGCGCAACGCCGACGGCGCGGCGAGGGCCAGCGCGATGGCGAGGCCGACGAGCCAGCCCCAGACGGGCACGCCGCCGAAATGGCGACGCCCGAGATCGGGATGGGCCGACCGCAGCTCGAGGGGCGCATCCGCGGCGAGGATCGTCGCGACGTCGAGGGCGATCCGGTCGGTCAGGATCTCGTAGGCATCCTCGCCCTCCGGCGCGGGCCGCTGCCCCGCGCGGCGATCGACGAACTCGACCCGCAGCGCGGGAATCGACGTCTTGCCCGACCGTCGGGGCTGGAGGCGATAGGTCTGCCGCGCACGGCTCGCCCCGTCCGCGTCCTGGCTCTCGCTCGGCGCGAAATCGACGATCTCGAAGCGGCCGAGCACCTCGCCGAACTCGGGCATCAGGAGCTCGACCCCGGGCTCCGCCCGCGCCTCGAGTCGGAGCGTCACGACGTCGCCGATCACGGGCTCCGCCGGCTCGACCCGCAGCTCGACCGAGACCGGCCCCGATTCGAAATGGCGCTCGATCACGCCGGCTTCTTCTCCCCCGTCGCCGCCCTCGACCTGCTCGCCCGCCCACGCGAGCGGCGACGGCGACAGGCCGACGGCAAGCAGCGCGATCGCGAGCGCCGTCGTGCGCACGACGCCGAAACCCGCGCCTGCGGCGCTCGCGGCCGCCCGTCCGATCATCGCCGCCTCCGCTTCTCGCGCATCCGGAAGAAGCGCACGAGGGGCTCGACCACGTCGCCGCTCGCATCGACGTGGATGAAGTCGATGCCGAGGGCGCGGAAGCGGCGCTCGAGGGTCTTCACGCGGCCGGCCGCGACCGGACCGACGCTCTCGCGAAAACTCCGCGAGCCGGTATCGACGATCCGCGTCGTCCCGAGCTCCGCGTCGCGCAGGGCGACGAGCCCGACATCGGGGATCGCGAGCTCCGCGGGATCCGTCACGAGGACCGCGATCACGTCGTGCTTGCGGTTCGCCGCGACGAGCGCCTTCTCGAAGCCTTCGTCGAGAAAGTCGCTGACCACGAAGCAGATCGTGCGGCGACGGGTGACGCGCATCAGGAACTCGAGGGCGTGGCGCAGGTCGGTCGACTGGCGGGGCGAGCGGGGGCGACGTCCGAGGCGCGCGAGGCCCGGGAGCGAGCCGAATCCGAGGCGCGCGAGGACGCCGCGGGCGGGCGCCCGAGGCCCCGTCTTCGTCTCGGCCGTCTTCGCGGTCTTCGTCGTCGTCTCGAGATCCGCGCCGTGGGCCAGGACCTCGCGGACGACGCGCAGGGCGTGCTTCTGGCCCTTCCTCGGCGGGATGTACTGCTCGATCTCGCCGTGGAAGAGCGCGAGCCCGACCTTGTCGTCGTTGCGGGTCGCGGAGAAGGCGAGCAGCGCACACAGCTCCGCCGCCGCCTCCCGCTTGCTCCGCCTTCCCGATCCGAAGTCCTGGGACGCCGAGACGTCGGCCATCAGCATCAGCGTGAGCTGGCGCTCCTCGACGTACCGCTTGATGTAGGGGGCGCCCATGCGCGCCGTGACGTTCCAGTCGATCGTGCGCACGTCGTCGCCGGGGACGTAGGGCCGCACCTCTTCGAACTCGATGCCCCGTCCCTTGAAGACCGAGACGTACTCCCCCGCGAGCACGTCGGCCACCTGACGACCGGTGCGGACCTGGATCTCGCGGACTCGACGGAGGATCTCGCTGGCGAGCATGGCGGCGGACCCGATCTTCGTTCAGGGAACCAGGACGCCGGCGAGGATGCGCTCGATCACGTCCTCGCTCTTCTTGCCCTCGGCCTCGGCCTCGTAGGTGATCGCGACGCGATGGCGCAGGACGTCGAGGGCGAGGGCCTTGACGTCGTGGGGCGTCGCGTAGGTCCGGCCCTGGAGGAAGGCATTCGCCTTGGCGGCGCGAGTCAGGAAGAGCGAGGCCCGCGGTGAGGCGCCCATCTCGATCATGCCGTCGAGATCCTGGATGCCCGCGGCGCGGGGATCGCGGGTCGCATGCACGAGATCGACGACGTAGCTCTTGACCTTGTCGTCGATGAAGATCTTCTCGACGGTCTTGCGCGCCGCGAGGAGTTGGCCCGGCGTCGCGACCTTGTGGACGACGGGCTCGGGCTGCCCCGAGGCCATCCGGTCGACGATCTTGCGCTCGTCCTCCTTCGACGGATAACCGACCACGACCTTCAGCATGAAGCGATCGATCTGCGCCTCGGGCAGCGGATAGGTCCCCTCCTGCTCGATCGGGTTCTGGGTCGCGAGGACGAGGAAGGGCTCGTCGAAGCGATAGGTCGTGTCGCCGATCGTGACCTGGCGCTCCTGCATCGCCTCGAGCAGCGCGGCCTGGACCTTGGCGGGGGCGCGGTTGATCTCGTCGGCGAGGATCAGGTTCGAGAAGAGCGGGCCGCGCTTGACGTGATAGGTGCCTTCGCGGGGATTGAAGATCTCGGTCCCGATGACGTCGGCGGGGAGCATGTCGGGCGTGAACTGGATGCGGGAGAAGCCCGTGTCGATGGCGGTCGCGAGGCTGCGGACGGTCAGCGTCTTCGCGAGTCCGGGGACGCCTTCGAGCAGGACGTGGCCCCCGGTGAGCAGGCCGATCAGGAGACGGGTGATCATCGGCTCCTGGCCGACGACGACCTTCCCGACCTCGGCGATCAGGGCGTTGCAGACGCGCGTGTGCTCCAGGATCTGGGCTTCCATGCTCTCGCTCATGCGGTGCTCTCCAGAACGGGTCGGCGGACCCCGGTCCGCCCGGCGCGGAAGCATGGGGCCCGAGGGCGGCGGATCAAGCGGGGGACACCCCGCCCCGCGAATGGGTTCAGCCGGCGAAATCCTCGGCGCGGCTCTTCGCCATCTCGGCGAGGAACCATTGCGGGAACTGGCCGACGAAGCGGCCGACGTCCCAGAAATCGCTCCACTGCACGATCAGGCCGTCGCAGCTCGTGGAAGGT
>JBIPOQ010000367.1:0-4252 GCA_044379055.1 Myxococcota bacterium | reverse complement strand
GCCCTCCGTCGCGAGCAGCGCCGTGTACTGACGGACGAGGGAGTTGGTCGGCTCCGTCAGGATCCGGACGAGCTCCTCGCGGCCGAGACTCGCGAGCTCGACCCGGATCGGGAAACGCCCCTGCAGCTCGGGCATCAGGTCCGAGGGCTTGGCCGTGTGGAACGCCCCCGCAGCAATGAAGAGGATGTGGTCCGTCGCGACGGGCCCGTGTTTGGTCTGCACCGTCGATCCCTCGACGATCGGCAGGAGGTCGCGCTGGACGCCCTCGCGCGAGACGTCGGGCCCCTGGCGCCCGCCGCTGACCGCGACCTTGTCGATCTCGTCGATGAAGACGATCCCCGACTGCTCGACCCGTCGCACCGCCAGCTCGCGCACGCGGTCCCCGTCGACGAGAGACTCGGCCTCCTCCTGGATCAAGGCCTCTCGCGCTGCGGAGACCGCGAGTCGGCGCTTGCGCGTCTTCCTCGGCAGCATCCCCGCCAGCAGGTCCTTCCACTGTGCCCCGAGCTCCTCGCCCCCCGGCATCCCGACGAGCGGCAACGCGGGGCCCGCGCCCGACGCGTCCGCGAGCTCGAGCTCGACCTCGCGCGCGTCGAGGTCCCCCGCGCGGAGCAGTCGGCGCAGCTTCTCGCGGGTCTCGCGCGTGCGCGTCGCGGCGGTCGGATCCGGTGGCCCCGCGATCGGCACGGGCGCGGGCAGGAGCGCGTCGATGAGCCGTTCCTCGGCCCGCTCTTCGGCGCGCGCCCGGACCGCCTTCTGCTCCTCCTGGCTCACCATCGTCACGGCGAGCTCCGTCAGATCCCGGATGATCGACTCGACGTCGCGGCCGACGTAGCCGACCTCGGTGAACTTCGAGGCCTCGACCTTGATGAACGGCGCCTGGGCGAGCTTCGCGAGGCGCCGCGCGATCTCGGTCTTGCCGACGCCGGTGGCCCCGATCATGATGATGTTCTTGGGCGCGATCTCGTCGCGCAGATCGCCCGCGACCTGCTGCCGTCGCCAGCGGTTGCGCAGCGCGATCGCGACCGCGCGCTTGGCGTCGCGCTGGCCGACGACGTAGCGGTCGAGCTCCGACACGATCTCCCGCGGCGTGAAGACGCCAGCGGTCGTCACGGAATGGTCTCCACGCAGATGTTGGCGTTGGTGTAGATGCAGATCTCCGAGGCGACCCGCAGCGCCTCCTCGACGATCTCGCGGGCCTCCATGTTCGTATGGCGCACCAGCGCACGCGCCGCCGCGAGCGCGTAGGCCCCGCCCGAACCGATCGCCGCGACACCGTCGTCGGGCTCGATCACGTCGCCGTTGCCCGAGACCATGAGCAGCGTCTCCGGATCGCCGAGCAGCAGCATCGCCTCGAGCTTGCGCAGCACGCGGTCCGTCCGCCAATCCCGCGCGAGCTCGACCGCCGCACGCCGCACGTTGCCCGGATGGCTCTCGAACTTCCCCTCGAGCCGCTCGAGCAGGGTCAACGCGTCGGCGACCCCGCCGGCGAAGCCGACCAGCGCGCGTCCCTTGCCGACCCGCCGGACCTTCTCCGCCCGCTGCTTCATGACCGTCTCGCCGAGGGTCACCTGCCCGTCCGCCGCGATCGCGATCTTCCCGCCCCGCACGACGGCGACCACCGTCGTCGAGCGGATTCGCGGCGAGAGGCTCGTCCTGTCGTCAGCCATGGCTCAATTCCCGTCCCGTCCCGCGCGCGGTCTCGCCACGCGCGGACTTCTCTTCGCTTCGAGGGCTCTTGGATGGGCCTGATCATAGACGTCGCGGAGGTGCTCGATCGAGACCGCGGTGTATTTCTGGGTCGTCGAGAGGCTGGCGTGGCCGAGAAGCTCCTGGATCTCGCGCAGATCGGCGCCCATGTCGAGCAGATGGGTCGCGTAGCTGTGGCGGAGGCGGTGGGGGTGGACGTGCTCGCGGAGGTCGGCGCCCCGGCCGCGCTCGGCCAGCACGCGGCGGGCCTCCCGGGCGGCGAGCCGCCTCGGCCCGCTCTCCCGGCGTGGTCGCAGCGAGATGAAGAGGGGCTCGCGCAGCACCCCGGCATGCCGCCGCACCGCGAGCCAGGCCGAGAGGGCCTCCCGCGCCCTCTCCGGGATAGGGACGATGCGCTCCTTGTTTCCCTTGCCCATCACGCGCACCTCACGCGCCCGCAGCTCGAGGTCGCGGACGTCGAGGGCGACGAGCTCGCCGACACGGATCCCGGTGCCGTAGAGGAGCTCGACCATCGCCCGGTCGCGCAGGGCGAGCCAGTGATCGCCCCGAGCCCGGGTCCCGCCCTCCGGCGCCGGACGTCGGCTGGTCGGTCGCTCGGCCGTGACGAGCTGTGCGCAATCGTCGATCGAGAGCGGACGAGGCAGCCGCTTCTCGAGCTTCGGCATGGGCAGGCCCGCGGTCGGATCGTCGGGGCGCACGCCCTCGCGCACCAGCCATCGGAAGAACGAACGGATCGACGCGAGCTTGCGGCCGCGAGTCGCGGCGCTGCGCCGCTTGTTCAGGCTCGCGAGCCAGCTGCGGACCTGATCGGCATCGACGGCTTCGGGAAGCGTGTCGGCGCCGGTATGGAGCGTCAGCTGCCGGACGTCGGCGAGATAGGCGCGCTGGGTGTGGGGGGACATGCCGCGTTCGCTGCCGAGGTGCCGACCATAGGCCTCGATCGCCCGCGTCCAGTTCATGCCGCGCCCTGCCCCCCCGGCGCCGCCGCACTCGCGACCGCGACGCGCTCCCGATAGGGAAGCAACGCGGCGAGGGCCCGCTCGGCCAGCTGATCGTTCTTCTCGCGCTTGCCGCGCTTCACACGTCGGCCGCTCTTCGCGAGCACCGTCGCGCGCTCGAGGTCGAGGGGCGGAAACAGGCCGTAGTTGACGTTCATCGGCTGGAAATGCTTCGCGTCGGCGTTCTGGAGATGGCGCAACAGCGCGCCATGGGCCGTATCCGCGGGCGGCAGCTCGCGCGGGAGGCCCTGCCACCGCCGCGCGACGCCGATCCCCGCGAGCAGACCGAGGGCCGCCGACTCGACATAACCCTCGACTCCCGCCATCTGACCCGCCAGGAAGACGCCCGGGCGTTTGCGCAGCTGGAGGTCTTCGTCGAGCTGGACCGGAGCATTGACGTAGGTATTGCGGTGGATCGAGCCGAAGCGCGCGAACACGGCCTGCTCGAGCCCCGGCAGCATCCGGAAGATCCGCTTCTGCTCGCCGACGCGGAGCTTCGTCTGGCAGCCGACGAGGTTCCAGAGCGTCCCGGCCTTGTCCTCCCGCCGGAGCTGGACGACCGCATGGGGCCGACGCCCGGTTCGCGGATCGACGAGACCGACCGGCTTCATCGGCCCGAACGCGAGCGTCTCGCGGCCCCGTCGCGCCATCTCCTCGATCGGGAGACAGCCCTCGAAGTAGAGCGCCTTCTCGAACTCGTGGAGCGGCACCGTCTCGGCGCGCAGCAGCTCGTCGACGAACGACTCGTACTGCTCGCGCGAGAGCGGCAGATTCAGGTAGTCCCCCTCGCCTTCCCCCGTGTCCGCGTCGTAGCGCGAGGCACGGAAGGCGATCGCGGGATCGATCGAATCGGCGTAGAGCGTCGGCGAGATCGCGTCGTAGAAGTAGAGGTACTGCTCCCCGAGCTGCCGGCCGAGGTCGAGGGCGAGCTCCGAATCCGTGAGCGGCCCCGTCGCGAGGATCACGTTTCGGGCCTCGGGGATCCGGGTCACCCGCTCCGCCCGCAGCTCGATTCGCGGCTCGGACCGGATCGCGTCCGTGACGGCGCGAGAGAATTCGATCCGGTCGACGGCGAGGGCCTTGCCGGCGGGAACCGCCGTCGCATCCGCGACCTGCATCACGAGGGAGTCGAGGCGGCGCATCTCCTCCTTCAGGAGGCCGACGGCGTTGCCGAGGGTATTCGCCCGGAACGAGTTGCTGCAGACGAGCTCGGCGAGATCCGGCGAGCGGTGGGCCGGCGACATCCGCTCGGGCTTCATCTCGTAGAGCACGACGGGCACACCCCGCCGGGCGAGCTGCCAGGCCGCCTCGCAGCCGGCGAGGCCGGCCCCGACGACGACGACGGGCTCGCCCTCCTGGGTCGGCGAATCAATCAACGCTCGGTTCTCCTGGGGCCCCGGCGATCGGGCTGTCTGCCGCGGGCGAGGGCGTGGGGATCGAAGGCGCGCAGATTAGCCCAGGCCCCGCTCGGAGCCTGTCACCGCGCCGGAAACGAAGCGGATCCGACCGTCGCGCTCCTCGACGATCCGGCCGGCGAGCTCGAG
>JBIPOQ010000365.1:0-4265 GCA_044379055.1 Myxococcota bacterium | reverse complement strand
CAGCCGGCCGGGCCCCTGCGCCAGACGTCGCGAGCGAACGCCGGCAGGAGGGTCTGGAAGGGCATCGCGAGGAATTGCGGGACCAGGCCGTAGATCAGGAGGATCAAGACGAGCCGATTCTTCCCGAGGTACTTGAAGCCCTCGAGCATGTTGTGCGCGATCGACTCGTGGTGGCTCCCGGGCGGCGGAGGCAGGCGCTCGACCCGGAAGAGCGCCACCAGCGCGAGCACGTACAACACCAGATGGCCGAGATAGACCCGCTCGACGTCGATCAGCGGAATGAGCGCCCCGGCCATCGCCGGCCCGACGACCCGGGTCACGTTGACGCCCGTCATGTTGAGCGCCATCGCCGGGCCGAGCCCCTTCTTCCCGACCAGATTGACGACGATCGCGGAGCGCGCGGGCATGATCATCGGAAAGACGCAGCCCATCAGCGACGCCGTCACGACGAGGTGCCAGAACTCGAGCCGATCGAGGTAGAGGAGCACGAGCGGCACGAGCTCCGCGAAGACCGCAAGGGTCTGCGCCAGGAGGATCACCAGCCTGCGCTCCATGCGATCCGCGAGCACGCCCCCGAAAGGAGAGAGCAGGAGCATCGGCACCGCCGTCGCGGCCGACACGATCGCGAGCGCGAACGTGCTGTCCGTCAGCTCGAAGGCCAGCCACGGCCGCACGACGCTCTGCCCGCCCATCGCGAGGAAGAAGGCCATGTTGCTGACGAAGATCCGGCGGAAGGCCGGGATCGCGAGGGCCTCGGTCGCTCGGCCGAGGCCGCGCGGGGGCTGCGTCGTCGTCGTCGCGCGCTGCGGGGTCTCGTCGCGGTTCATGCCGCGCCCATCGTCGCCGATCCGGAACGGGGGCGCATCAGGCCTGCTGGACTTCCCGGTCGCTCATCCCGATCAGGTAGAGGATCCCGTCGAGCCCGAGATTCGAGATCGCCTGCTCCGCCGAGGCGCGCACGCGCGGCTTGGCGTGGAACGCGATCCCGAGGCCCGCGGCGTCGAGCATCGGCAGATCGTTCGCCCCGTCGCCGACGGCGATCGTCTGCTCGAGACGAAGGCCTTCCTGCTCCGCGAGCTGGCGCAGCAGCGCCGCCTTGCGCGCGCCGTCGACGATCTCGCCGCGCACCCGGCCGGTCAGCCGCCCCCCCTCGATCTCGAGCTCGTTGGCGAACATGAAGTCGATGCCGAGGCGCCGACGCAGCTCCTCGCCGAAGAACGTGAAGCCGCCCGAGAGGATCGCCGTCCGGTAGTCGAGGGATCGGAGCGTCCGGATCAGCCGTTCGGCCCCGGGCGTGATCGGAAGCCGCGCAGCGATCTCCTCGAGAACCTTCGCGTCGAGCCCATTCAGGAGCCCGACGCGTCGCAGCAGGCTCTGCGTGAAATCGAGCTCGCCGTTCATCGCCGCCTCGGTGATCGCGGCGACCTCGTGGCCGACGCCGGCAGCGCTCGCGAGCTCGTCGATCACCTCGGTCTGGATCAGGGTCGAGTCCATGTCGAAGGCGATCAACCGTCGATTGCGGCGGTAGATGTTGTCGACCTGGAACGCGATGTCGACCTCGAGCGATTGGGCGAGGTCGAGCAGATCGCGTCGCAGCGCCGACGCATCGTCCGGGGTTCCGCGCAGCGAGAGCTCGACGCAGGAGCGGAGCTCCGGATCGGGGCGCTCGAGAGAGACGCGGCCGGAGAGCCGGGTGATGTTGTCGATGTTGAGGCCGTGACGGGTCGCGATCGCACCGAGACCCTCGAGATGCCGCGCGTGCAGATCCCGTCCGATCAGGGTCATGATGTGGCGCGGCTGGCCGTGGGCCGCGACCCAGCGCTCGTAGTCGGGCAGGTCGATCGGCGTGAAGCGGGCCTGGAGATCCCACTCGTGGGCCTTGAAGAGCACGTCCTTCACGACCGGCTGCGAGGCCGACTCGGCGGACAGATCGACGAGGATGCCGAGCGTCAGCGTGTCGTGGATGACCGCCTGACCGATGTCGAGGATCCGCACGCCGTGGCGCGCCAGGATCGCCGACAGGTCCCGCGTGATGCCCGGCCGGTCGCGGCCCGTCAGATTGATCAGGATGATCTCGGACATGGGACCCGGGCTAGGCGCGCGGTTCGAGGCGCACGAAATACCGCGGCGGGAACCCCGTCACGAACCGGAACCAGCCCGGCACCGGATTGTCGTTCGCGACCCGTGCATGCTCCTCGCCGTCCGCGGCGACGGAGACCGCCTGATAGTCGCCGGTCGTGCCGTCGAGCGTGACGCGAACCTGCGGGTTGGCGAGCAGGCGGTCGTACCAGGCCCGCGGCCAGTGGTTCGCGGCGACGTAGAGCTGGCCTCCGCTCTCGAGCCGGGACACGACGCGTTCTCGCGCCGAGCCGTCTTCCGAGACGGTCGTCAGGACGAGCGTCGACCCGGCCTGCGGCTGGAGCATCCCGATCATCGACTCGAAGGCGGCCACGATGGCCACGTAGACCAGAATGGCGATGGCGAACCCCTTCACGATCTTCATCCGACCCTCCCCTCGTCATCCGTTCGACCGGTCCGCGCCCGAGTCGTTCCGGTCCGCTCGCGGGCCCCGTCCCGAGGCCCGACGATCCGGGGCCGCAGCGTACAACTTCCGGCGCCTCCCGGTCATCCCGGCGACGTCCCCGGCGCCCACCGCTTGTCGGGCCCGGCCCCCTCGACTACCCCTCTCCGGACATGGCGATCGTCTACCGAACCCTTCCGGTCCCCGCCTTCGCGGAGTACACGACCCGCATCGTCGCGGGCGCCGTGACCTTCGGCGTCGAGTATCGCCATCTCGACGAGGCCGTGATCCTCGCCTACTACGGCCCCGATGCCCGGGCGCGCTTCGACCATCGGGCCCCGACCGGGTTCACGGGCCCCGTCGAGGAAGACGGGCTCTGCCTCCACGTCTTCGGGACCGCCGACGAGGCCGAGCATCTCCGCTTCGACTGCTTCGACGAGGCCGCCCACTACCACCTGCTCGATCCGTCGACGCCCACCAACACCGTGATCGAGCACGCCGTCTCGGAACACGGCCCGCTGCTCGACTGGGCCCTGCGTGCGCTGCGCGAGGACCTCCCCGGCTGGCTCGAGCGCGCGGGCGCGACCGCGCTCGCCCGAGCCGTCGAGCCCGAGGTCGTCCGCGCCGCCCTCGTCGACGTCGAGCGCGAATGCCGCCGGGCCCTGGCGATCGGCGCGCCCGTCAGAGCGGCGCAGCCGTCCGTAGCAGCGCCAGCATCGCCGCGTTGAGGGGCGTCGCAATGCCGTGGCGCGCGCCGATCCGCACGACGGCCCCCGTCAAGGCTTCGTGCTCCGTCTCCCGACCGGCCGTCCGGTCGTAGAGCATCGAGGAGCCGAAGGGCGGCCACTCCGAAGCGTTCTTCGCCATGCCCTCGACGAAGAGTCGTCCGGCCTCGATCGGAATCGCCGCGCCCTCTGCCCGAGCGACCGCGATGCACTCGTCCGCGAGCCCGATGGCCAGCTCCCGCACCGCCGGTTCCGCCATGACCTCGATCCGACGTCCCGTGAGCGCCGTCAAGGGCGAGGCCGTCACGTTCGAGATCAGCTTGCGCCAAAGGCTCGCGCGAAAGTCGGGCGTGACGACGACCTCGACGGCGCTCCCGGCGAAGAGGGCCGCGAAGTCGCGACCGAGGGCCTCGTCCGGGACCTCGATGGACGAATACGCATGATGCCGGATCCGGCCCGGCGCGAGGACCTCGGCGCCAATCGAGACGACGGCCGGCAGGATCGGTACTTCGCCGACCCAGGGCGCGACCCGCTCCGCATGCTCGACCCCGTTCTGGAGCACGACGACCGCCCGCGTCGACGGTCCGCAGGCGGCCGCGAGCCAGGCCGCCGCGTCGGGGGTCTGGTGCGCTTTCGTCGCGAGCACGACCCACTCCGCCGGCGCGAGCTGCTTCGGATCGCCAAGGACGCGCGCCGCGACGGGATGCGCGCCAGCCTCGTCCTCGACGACCAGGCGCTCGAACGGACGACGAACGCAGAGCACGACCCCCTGCCCCGCCCGCTCGAGCTGCCACGCGACATAGCCCCCGATGGAGCCTGCTCCGATCAATGCGATCACGACGATCCTCCCCGGCGACGGCGACAGCGACGGCCGCTGCCAGCATAGAGCGAAAGCCGCTCGCCCGGACGGGCGAGGCCTGCGATCCTCCGACCCGACGCCGAAGGAGGCCCGACCCCCATGGACCAACGACCGGATGCCCGACTCGAGGCCGAGACGATCGACTACATCGCGCTCCGTC
>JBIPOQ010000364.1:0-4269 GCA_044379055.1 Myxococcota bacterium | reverse complement strand
GACGTAGCCCTCGGCGGCAACGCGGCGGGTCACGTCGCGGATGTGGTCGTTCACGCCGAAGATCTCCATGAAGACGATCACGGCCGGGAGGCGGCCCGGGGTCGACGGTCGCGCGAGGTAGGCGCCCATCTTCGCGCCCTTCGAGGTGGTGATCTGGAGATTCTCGGTCGAGACGCTCATGTCCGATTCCTTTCGCGGTGAGAAGAGGCGCTCGCTCGGCGCGCGCCCGGGCTGCCCGAGCTTGCTCCAATCGGCCCCGTCCTGACAAGCGGCACGCCGGGGCGTCGCTCCGCTAGCCGGCGTGCAGCCGGACCCAGTCGCAGGGGCGCGCGATGATCTCGGCCTCGGCGCGGGCCAGCTCGGCCAGACGTGCGTCGCGCACGGCACGGGGCACGAGCTGGCCGGCGAGCTCGTGGTACAGGCCGTGATGGCGGGCCTCGCTCGCGAGCAGGCTCCCGTAGAGCGCGGCGAGCGACGGGTCGGTCAGGCCTTCGGCCAGGATCTGGAAGCGCTCGCAGCTTCGCGCCTCGATCAGCGCGGAGACGAGGAGCACGTCGAGCAGGCGGTCGGGCTCGTCCCGGCGGACGAGGGCGTGCAGCGCCATGCCGTAGGGACTCGGCTTCAGGGTCGCATAGCGGACGCCCCGTCGATCGAGCTGGAGCAGCACCTGCTGGAAATGCTCGAGCTCTTCGCGGGCGAGCGCGGCGATCGGCTCCTGGAGGAAACGATGGTGGGGATACGAGAAGAGCAGCTTGATCGCGGCGCCCGCGGCCTTCTTCTCGCAGTGGGCGTGGTCCAGCAGGACCTCGTCGAGCGCGGCGCAGGCGCGCGGAAGCCAGGCAGCGGGCGTCTCGGAAGCGAGGTGCAACACGGGCGCCGATTCTACCAGCGCCGCTCGGCAAAGCCCGTCGGCACCCTCGCCCCGCGTCCAGCATCGGGCGGATTCGACCTGCTAGATTGGGCGCCATGCGAACGCGCGCGCTCGGCCGAAGCGGTCTGCGAGTCAGCGAGCTCTCCCTCGGCTCCTGGCTCACCCTGGGCTCCCGGGTCGACCGGGCCCAGACCGCTCGTCTCGTCGCCCATGCCTTCGCCCTCGGCGTCAACCTCTTCGATACGGCGGACGTCTACGCCCAGGGCGAGGCGGAGCGGGCCCTCGGCGATGCGATCGCCGAGCTGCCCCGGTCCCAGCTCGTCGTCGCGACCAAATGCTTCTTCGCGATGAGCGAGGCCGCGAACGATCGGGGTCTCTCGCGCAAGCACATCGTCGAGAGCGTCGAGGGCTCGCTCCGCCGCCTGCGGACCGACTACCTCGATCTCCATCAATGTCATCGCTTCGATCCCGAGACGCCCCTCGAAGAGACCGTACGGGCCTACGAAGACCTGATCCGCCAGGGCAAGCTCCTCTACTGGGGCGTGTCCCACTGGGACGCCGACCAGATCGCCGCCGGCTGTGCCCTCGCCGATCGCCATCTCGCCCATCGCCCGATCTCGAACCAGCCGAGCTATTCGATCCTCGACCGCGACATCGAGGCCGGCATCCTCGCCGCGAGCGCCCGGGCCGGCGTCGGACAGATCGTATTCAGCCCCCTCGCGCAGGGCGCCCTCACCGGGAAATACAGAGCCGGCCAACGGCCGGAGCAGAGCCGCGCCAACGACCCGAAGCGCAATCGCTGGATGCAGGACGTCTTGAAGGACGACGTCCTCGAGCGCATCGATCGGCTGCGGCCGATCGCCGCCGAGCTCGACTGCTCCCTCGCGCAGCTCGCGCTGGCGTGGTGCCTGCGGGAGCCGGGTGTCTCGAGCGTGTTGATCGGCGCGACCTCGACGGCGCAGCTCGACGAGAACGTGGCCCGCCTCGACGTCGAGATTCCGGCGGCGGCCCTCGCCCGGATCGACGCGCTCTTTCCCGGTCCCGGCGGCCATGCCTGACGACCTGCGCCGCGACGGCCGGTCCGGAATCCGGCTCTATACACAGACGGTGAACCCCTTTGCCGAGAAGGTCGCCGCGGCCCTCGCCCTGAAGGGCCTCGCCTACGAGCGCATCGTCTCCGATCAACCCGAGGACGTCGCGCGCTGGAGCCCGATCGCGCGCACGCTGCCCGTGCTCGAGATCGACGGCCGTCGCAAAGCGGACTCGCTCGCGATCGTGGCCTGGCTCGATGCGCTCTACCCCGATCCGCCGCTCTACTCTCCGGATCCGCGCACGGCGGTCGCCCAGAAGAGCCTCGCCGAATGGTCCGACGGCTCCTTCGCCTGGTACTGGAATCGCTGGCGCGCAGCCCGCTATCCGCGGCCCGGAGACGAAGAGCCCCCGGACGACTCGCCGATCGCCCGACTCTGGGAGCGCGTCGGTCGGCGCCTCGGCCGGCGGCCGCGGACCCGCGCCGATCAGCGTGAGCTCGAGGTGATCGCCGGGATCCAGGATCGGCTCTCGGATCTCGTCGGCTTCCTCGGGAATCGCCCCTTCTTCCACGCCCAGGAGCCCAGCATCGCGGACCTCTCGATCTACTCGATGCTGATCGTGCTGCGGGCCGGGGCGATCCCCGGCTGCGCGGAGGCGATCGCCGAGCGACCGACGCTCGGGGCCTTCATCGAGCGGATGTCGGCCCGGATCGACGCGGTCGAGGCACGGCGCAGTGCCGAAGAAGAGACGGGCTGAGAGATCGATCGACCCTCGCCGCGCGACCGGCGATCAGCCGCGTGCGGACTCGATCCGGTAGATCCGCTCGGCGTTGCCGCGGAGCAGCGCCCGCTGCTCGTCCGCGGAGAACCCGGCGATCGCCTCGCGGAAGACCTGCCAGGGCGTGTCGTAATCGATCATCAGGCGATCGACCGGGAAGTTGCTGCCGAACAGACAGCGCGTCGGTCCGAAGATCTCGAGGGTCTCGGCGACGAGTCGGCGACTCGTCCCGGTCTGCCAGCCCGTCGCCGACATGCCGAGCCCCGAGATCTTGATCGCCACGTGGGGGAGCTGCGCCAGCGTCATGAGGCCCTGGCGCCAGAGGGCGAGGCCCGACTCGGAGCGGTCGAAGGGCATCAGCGTGTGGTTGACGATGAACTGGGTATCGGGATGGGCCGCGACGAGCTTCGCGGCGTCCGCCGCCTGCCACGGGAAGATCTGGAGATCGAAGGACAGCGCATGGCGCCGCAGCAGCCCGAATTGGGCGCGGAAGACCGGATCCGCGAGGAGATCCTTCTTCTTCTCGAGCGGACTCCCGCTCGGCGCCGTCCCGGCCCGCGGATCGAAATTCAGCATCTGGCGGATGCCGCGGGTGTTGCGGTGGGCCGCGTGGCCCTCGAGCACCCGCTCCACGCCCGGCTCGGAGAGATCGGCGAAGGCGACGATCGCGTGCGGGAAGCCGCCCGAGGCGGGGTCGTCCGCGACCGACTGCAGCCAGGCCGTCTCGCGCACCGGATCGGCCTCGTCATGCTCGGCCTGGACGTGGACCGACGCGACGATCGCCTGCCGCGCATGATCCGCGCGAAATTCGGAGACGAGATAGTCGCGACAGAGCGCCTCGAACCCCGGGAACGGCGCCGGCGCGGCCCCCGGCGTCAGCCAGGGATACGAATTCGCCGCGAGATCCCAGAGATGATGATGGGCATCCACCGCCGACAGGATCGCCATGTCCCGACCTCCCGGACGAACGTCCGAGAACCGACGGTCGCGAAGCAGAAGCGGGACGTCCAGCAACCCAACGCAAGATCGTCGCCGTCGAAAGACGGCGCGATCGCCGTCCCAGCACGCTGCCCGGCCCCTGGACCGCCGCCCCATCGCGAGATCAGCGCCGTCGAAGACGGCGCGATGGATGGATGGTGTCCCCAACGGGGATCGAACCCGTGTTATCGGCTTGAAAGGCCGACGTCCTAACCGCTAGACGATGGGGACACGCTGGCGCGGCAGTATCGCAGAGGTCGCCCGGGTCGCCACCCTGGCCCCGCTTTTCGCCTCCAAACGGGGCGGTCGGCAGGGCTCCGGTCGCTAGAATGACCCGATGTCCGACCGAAGCATCCGCTCCGAGCGCGCCCTCAACATCTGGTCGAGCTTCCAGCGCAGCGTGAGCCCGCTCGCGCGAGGAGCGGCGATCATTCCGGCTCCCGAGCTCGATTTCGACGAGATCGGAGGCCTCGCGGCGGCAAAGGACGAGATCCTGACCTACGCCTACGCCCAGACGAGCCCGGAGATCTACGGCCGCTGGGGAACGTTTCCGCCCTCGGCCATGTTGATGATCGGCCGGCGCGGAAGCGGCAAGGCGATGCTGGCCGAGG
>JBIPOQ010000363.1:0-4279 GCA_044379055.1 Myxococcota bacterium | reverse complement strand
GAGTCGTGTCACGGCCCGGGCGGCGACCACATCGGCGAGTCCGCGCGCCGCGTCGGCACCATCCTGTCCCTCGGCGACAAATGCGACTCGTGTGTGATCCTGAAGGTCTGCGGCACCTGCCACGACCAGGCGAACGATCCCGGCTTCGAGTTCGAGGTCGAGAAGCGCATCGAGGCCCAGCGCCACGGGACGATCGAGGCGGCGGCGACCCGTGAAGGTCGCTCCGCAGCCCTCGCCCCGCCGGATCGGGAATACGTGCCCCTCGCGCGCCCCGAGCCCAGCTAGCCCGCCATGGGGCCGAACGAACCTCCGGATGCGGGCGATTGGCGGAGCGAAGCGCAGGCCCTCGTCGCCTCGGCGGCCGCGCTCGTGCGCGAGCTCGCCGAAGAAGGCGTCGTCGACTTCGAGCGTCGGTTGGAGATGCCCACCCGACAGGAGAGCCCGGCCCGGGCGATCCCAGAGGCGACGCGTCCGCCGCGTGCGATGACCCCACCGCCGGCCCCCGCGGCCGCGGCGGAACCGTCTCCCGTCGTCCGTCTTCCCCGCGCAGGCAGCAGCGCGAGCCTCGAAGCGGTGCGCAGCGCGCTCGGAGATTGCCGGCGCTGCGGGCTCTGCGAGGGTCGCCAGAAGATCGTCTTCGGCGACGGCAATCCCGACGCCGACATCCTGTTCGTCGGCGAAGGACCCGGGGAGCAGGAGGACCGTACGGGCCTCCCGTTCGTGGGCCGCGCCGGTGAGCTCCTGACCCAGATGATCGAGAAGGGCATGGGGATCCGGCGCAGCGATGTCTACATCTGCAACATCGTGAAGTGCCGACCGCCGGGTAATCGCAATCCCCTTCCGCCCGAGGTCAGCGCCTGCCGCCCGTTCCTCGACGGCCAGATCGCCGCGGTCGCGCCGAAGGTCATCGTGACCCTCGGCAAGCCCGCCGCGAGCCTGCTGCTCGACCGGGAGATCCCGATCACGCGCGTGCGCGGCACCTGGCAGGAATACCAGGGCATCCCCTTGATGCCGACGCTCCATCCCGCCTTCGTCCTGCGGCAGTACACGCCCGAGAATCGCCGCGCCGTCTGGCAGGATCTGAAGGCCGCCCTCGAGCGGAGTCGCGCGTGAGCCCGGGTCCGCGCTTCGAGTGTGGCGTCGTCTTGCATCCGGCGGGCCATACCCGGTCCCCCGCGATGCACAACGCCGCCTATCGCGCCCTCGGGCTCGACGCGCGCTACGACGCCTGGGACGTGCCGCCCGATCGCCTGGCGACGGCGATGCTCGATTTTCGGGCCCGAGGCGTTCGTCAGATCTCGGTCTCGATCCCCCACAAGGAGACGATGCTCGCCCTCGTCGACGAGCTCGAGCCCGTCGTCCACGCGATCGGCGCGCTCAATACGGTGATCCGCGACGGGGAGCGATTGATCGGGACGAATACCGATTGGATCGGCGTGCTCGCCGCCCTCGAGCGGGTCGTGTCCGTCGGCGGTCAGCGCGCGGTCGTGCTCGGGGCGGGCGGAACGGCGCGGGCCGCGGTGTACGCCCTGCGTCGACGCGGTTGCGAGGTCTTCGTGTTGAATCGAACGCCCGCGCGGGCCGAGGCGTTGGTGCAGGCGCTCGACGCCCAGGGCGCCTATGCGCTGGACGCCCTCGGCGCGCTCGCGCCGGAGCTGGTCGTCCAGACCACGAGCGTGGGACTCGGCGAGTGGCGATCGCCGGTCGCCGCCGAGGCCCTCGGCGCGGGGATGGTGGTGCTCGACGCGGTCTACTCGCCGGAGCGGACGCGACTGCTCGCCGAAGCGGAGGAGCGCGGGGCGACGACCGTGGGCGGGAAATGGATGCTGGTCCACCAGGCCGTCGAGCAGCTCCGCCGCTGGACCGAGCGGCTGCCGGAGCCGCCTTCGGCCGACGCGCTCGAGGTCGTCGTCGACGTGATGGCCCGGGCCTTCGACGAAGCGGGAAGGTCGACCGAAGCCCGAGAATGAGGGCCGCGGCGGGGTCGTGCCCCGCCACGCAGCCCTTCAGCCCTGGCTCAGCGCGCGGGCATAATCAGCCGGCGTAGCCCCACTTCGCCTTGTTCGCGGCGATGAGGTCGGCGCTGGGGACCTCGGTATCGACCCGCTCCGGGACCTCGAAGTCGTCGCGCTCTTCCACGATCTTGGCGTTGAGGGCGACGTCTTCCTGGAACACCGCGGGGACCTGCTCGTCCTCGAAGATCGCCTCCCAGGGGCACTCCGGCTCGCACACGCCGCAGTTGATGCACTCCTCGGGATCGATGAAGAGCTGGTTCGCGTAGCCGGCGGCCTCGCCCTTGTCCTTGTGCTGGACGATGCAGTCGACGGGACAGACCTCGACGCAGGCCATATCCAGGCAGTCTCGACACATGCGGGTGATGACCCAGGCCATTCCAAATCCCTCTCTTCTCTCGACGTCTTTTCGATGTCTCTTCGTTCGTGGCGAGGAGCTTGCCGCTCGCTCGGGGCTTCCGCGGACGCGGAATCTTTCGGCTCTCGTGGGGGATCATCGGAGCGAAATCGCCTACGGCCCGCGTTGCCCGCGGTCGCCGTGCGGCGTGCGCCGATGCCCGGGCTACTTGAGCTTGGTTTCTTTGTAGACGACGTGCTTGCGCACGACCGGATCGTATTTCTTCAGCTCCATCTTGTTCGGCGTGTTCGTCCGGTTCTTCGACGTCGTGTAGAAGTGACCGGTCCCCGCCGACGATTCGAGCTTGATCTTCTCGCGCTTGCTCTTGGCCATGGTCTTGCCGTGCTGTCTTTCGTTCGTTTCAGCCGCGGTCAGCCGCCATCGGGCGCCGCCGGGGTCTCAGTTTCTCAATCCGTCGAAGGTCCGTCGAAGCTCGCCGACGCGATCAAGCGCGCGGGGGCTCGGGAACGACGGCGCCACCCCGGGCGAACACACGAACGCGCTTGCCATCGCGGGTCTCGAAGCGGATTCGCGAAGGCTTGTTGTCCGCGGGATTCACGATCATCACGTTCGACGCATCGATGAAGCCTTCCTTCGACACGATGCCGCCCTCACGGGCCTCCGCCCGGCCGGGCTTGAGATGACGCGTCTGCACGCGCACGCCCTCGACCCGGACGCGTCCCCGCTCCACATCGACCGCGATCACCCTGCCCTGCACGGCTTTCGCCGAGCCGGCGCCACTCACGACCTGGACCAGGTCGCCCTTGCGAATCTTCTGCATTGGATCCTGCCTCCGGCCAGGGCCGGTGTTGGGAGGGCGTATGTATCCGCCAGACAACGGCTTTCGTCAAGGACCCGAGCGGGTTTTTGCTGCTTCTGCCCCGATCCGGGGCGGGCCCGACCCTCGCCGCCCCCACGGCCCGGACAGCCTAGGGTAAGCTCGCGCCGCCCGTCGACCGGGAGGGGGAATGATGCGCAAGCTCGTGATCGGGATCGTGGTCCTCGGAATCGCCCTGGCGCTCGCCTGCAACCTGCTCCTGCCCGACGAGATGGTGGTCAAGGGCCCGATCCTGAACTCGATCACGGGGCGCTCCATCGAGGCCCCGAAGCCGGAGATCGTCGAGCGGCGCTTCGAGGTCGCCCCGGGCTTCCGGGTCGAGCTGTTCGCCGAGGGCGTCCAGAATGCGCGTTTCCTGCGCTTCAGCCCCGGCGGATCGCTGGTCGTGAGCCAGCCCCGGCTCGGGCGCCTGCTCCAGATCCAGGGCGACGCGGACGGCGACGGACGCTCCGACGGCCAGCGGGTGCTGCTCGGCGACCTCGACCGGCCCCATGGCTTCGATTTCGGCGACGGTCTGCTCTACGTCGGCGAAGGCGGCGCGATCGCGCGGATCGCCTTCGAGGAGTCCGGCCCCGACACGCTCCGCACGACCGGAGAGCCGACGCGGATCGTCGAGGGGATACCCGAGGGCGAGAACCACTGGACCCGCACGCTCCGCATCGGTCCCGACGGGATGCTCTATCTGACGATCGGCTCGAGCTGCAACGTCTGCCTCGAGAAAGACCCGCGGCGGGCGGCGATGGTGCGCTACGCGATCGACGGCTCCGGCGAGGAGATCTATGCCTCGGGGCTGCGCAACTCCGTCGGCTTCGATTGGCGGCCCGGGACCCGCGAGCTCTACGCGACCGACAACGGCCGGGACCTGCTCGGCGACGACACGCCGCCCTGCGAGCTCAATCGGATCGAACGCAGCGCCTTCTACGGCTGGCCCTTCGCCCACGGCATGAACCAGACCGATCCGGACTTCGGCGAGGGCCAGCCCGCCCGCGTCGCAGGCTCGATTCCTCCGGTCCATGCCTTCGGGGCCCACCA
>JBIPOQ010000362.1:0-4280 GCA_044379055.1 Myxococcota bacterium | reverse complement strand
GCCGCCCGTCGGTCGAGATCCAGGTGTCGAGCCCGTCCGGCATCTGCCGGATCTCCTCGAGCAGACCGACCGCATCGAGGATGCGCATCATCTCGGCGTCGTCGAAGCCGTGACGCCCGACCCGGATATTCTCGCGAATCGTGCCCGCGAAGGCCTCGCGGCCCCGAACGAGGGCGACGACGTCCCGGATCGATTCGATCGAGAGTTCCCGATAGTCCCGACCATCGATCGCGACGTACCCCGACGAAGGCTCCCGCAATCCGAACAGCAATTCGAGCAGCGTACTCTTGCCGCTGCCCGAAGGCCCCGTGAGCGCCAGGCGGGCGCCGGCCTCGAGTCGCAGATCGAGCCGGGAGAAGACGATGTCGGGGCCGTAGCCGAATTGGACCCCGGACAGCTCGATCGCCGCCGCCCCCGGTCGTCGAATCAGCTCTTCGCCCCCTTCCCGCTCGAGCGGCAGGTCGAACAGATGCGCGAGCTTGTCCTCGGCGGCGAGCAGGTCGTAGAAGCGCTCGAACTGCTTGCCGAGCTTGGCGACCGTCGACACGATCGCCGTGATGATGAGCTCCGATGCCACGAGCTGGCCGAGCGTGAGCTGGCCCTGGACCACGAGCATGCCGCCCAGGGCGAGCAGCGCGGCGCTCGCCAAGACCTGGAGCGCGAGCGTGCCGGCGTGTTGTCGCAGGACGATCCGGAAATGGTCTCGGCGCGCACCGACCCACGTGGCCGCCAGCGTGTCGACGTGACCGCGGGCGAAATCCCGTTGATCCGCGTCGCGGAAGGTCGCCGGATGCCTCGCCAGCTCCTCGAGCCAACCGAACACGTCGTACTTCGCCTTCGACTCGGCGATCGCGGTCGGGACCGCCCGCCGGCCGACCACCATGACGACGAACACGATGCCCGCGATGAGGATCGCGCTGAATGCCAGCATCAAGGGGTGGTAGAACGACAGGATCAACAGACCCACCGCGATCTGCAGCACGGCGGTCGTACCCTCGAGCAGAAGCGACGAGAGGGATTTCTGGACCGTCACGACCTCGAAGATGCGATTGACGAGCTCGGGCCCGTATTGACGATCGAAAGCCCGGATCGCGGCGCGCGGAATGCGTTCCGCGACGTCGACGACGACGCGGACGAAGATCCGCTGCTGGAGCAGCTCGATCACGAACGTCTGGATCAACGCCATCAGGGCGGAGAGCCCGAGCACCACGAGCAGGAGCAGCGCCAGCACGACGACGGGCTGGACCAGACCGCCGAAGGCGATCGAGTTGACGAGCTGCTGGACCGCGATCGGCGTCGCGAGACTGAGACCACCGATCGCAGCCGCGAAGGCGAGGATCGCCCAGAGCTCCGAGCGCTCCGGTCGGATCAAGGCCAGCAGACGGTCGATCGGCGGCGGTCCCGAAGCGTGGTGATGGTCTCCTCCGGCGGCATGGGAATGCGGCCCGAGCGGCTGATCCGAAGCGGGATGACGGCATTCGACGACGAGCCAGCTCCCTGCCGTGTCGACGCCGTCGACACCCATGAAGGTCGACAGGCCGGACAGATCGAAGGTCTCGCTCCCGCCGGCCTCGAAGGAGACGCGCACCGCGTTTCGCGAGACCCGATCGACCGCGAAGAGCTCCGGGCGTCCGCCGCGCGGGTTCGGCCGAACGGAGACGAAGGCACACCCCCTGCCCGCCGCACCGAAAGCCTCCCGGGCCGACCAGACGACGCGACGGGTCCGCAGCCCGAGCGAAGCACATTGGCCATCGAGGGTCTGCTGCCAGGTCGCCTCGACGACCCGGTGCTCGTCCGCCGCCGAGAACAGCGCCGGATCGCTGGGGCCGTGGGTCAGCTCCGCGAGTCGAAGGAGGAAATGCAGCGGCGCGACGATTCCGTCCGAGGGGGTCGTCGGAGAGGCGACCTGCGACGCGATCGGATCCAGGGGAGACGACATCGGCCGCGTAACATAACTCCCGATCGGGCGAATGCGCGATCCCCCCGTCCCGAATGGCCGCGCGGTACGACGTTTGCCGCCGTCGACTCCGATGCTATTGGACAGCCGAGATGATGATCGACACCCTGACCTCGCCGATCGTGCTCTTCTTCGTCCTCGGCTTCGTCGCCGCCCTCGCCCGTTCGGACCTGACGGTCCCCGAGTCCTTCGCCAAGGCCATGTCGATCTACCTGATGGCCGCGATCGGCCTCAAGGGCGGGGTCGAAGTGGCCCGTACCGGCCTGACCCCCGAGCTGATCACGACCTCGCTCGCCGGCTTCCTGCTCAGCCTGCTGGTCCCTTTTCTCGCCCATTCGTTGCTGACGACCTTCGGCCGCTTGTCGAAGGTCGATGCCGCGGCGGTCGCGGCCCACTATGGCTCCGTCAGCATGGTGACCTTCCTGACGGCGCGTGAGATCCTGACCGCGAGCGGGGCACGCCCGGCCGCCTTCATGATCGCCGTCCTCGCCGTGATGGAGACCCCGGCGATCCTGAGCGGATTGTTCCTGGCGCGCCGCGGCGAGAAGCGGGAGCCGCGGGAAGGCGAGCGCGGCATCGCGCACGAGATCCTGACCAATGCTTCGGTGGTGCTCCTCCTGGGCGCATTCCTGATCGGACTGATCGCCGGGGAGGAGGGCTTCGCTCCGGTGAAGCCCCTGTTCGAGACCGGCTTTCGAGGGGTGCTCTGCCTGTTCCTCCTCGACATGGGGCTCGTCGCGGCCCGTCGCACGATCCAGTCGAGCAAGCTCACGCTCCGCCTCACGCTCCTCGCCATCGGCATGCCGCTGATCCACGGCACGATCGGTACCTTCATCGGCACCTGGCTCGGTCTCGACGTCGGCTCGGCGGCCGCGCTCGGCGTCCTCGCGGCGAGCTCGTCGTACATCGCCGTCCCGGCCGCGATGCGCCTCGCGCTGCCGGAGGCGGATCCGGGCATCTATCTTTCGACGTCGCTCGGGATCACGTTCCCGTTCAACGTGCTGTTCGGAATCTCCATCATGGCGACGCTGGCACGCGCCCTGGGATGACCATGATCGAAACCGTGACCCGGAAGAGAATCGAGATCCTCGTCGATCAGCCGCTCGTACCGCGGATCCTGCGGTACGTGAAGGAAGCCGACATCTCGGGCTGGAGCCTCCTCAACATCGATCGCGGCGGAGGTCGGATCGACGAGTGGCAGAACGACGACGTGACGGGGGCCGGGGCCAAGGCCATCCTGCTCGTGGTCGCCAACGAAGCCAAGGCGCGGGCTCTGATCGAGGCGCTCGCGCCGATCCTCGACAGCCATCGACTGCTTCTGACGATGGGGGACGTCCAGGTCGTCCGAGGCGAGCGCTTCTGACGTGGCTCGTTGATTGTTCCTGGCACGAACCCTGCTCTCGCCGGGATCATGCCGAATGCCTCGCTTGTTCACGCTGCCTTCGAGCCGCCCCACTGCCCCAATCCCGATTGCCTTTTCCATCTCGATTCAATGGGTTGGCGCTTCAAACGAGCCGGCTTCTTCCTTCGGAAGACCCGCCCCCACCGAATCCAGCGGTACCGCTGTTCTCAGTGCCATCGAGCCTTCAGTTCACAGACCTTCTCCCCCACCTACTGGCTCCGCCGCCCCGACCTCCTCGAACCCGTCTTCCGCGCCGAAGTCGCCGGGTCCGGACACCGCCAGATCGCCCGTCAGTTCGGCGTCGTCCACGCCACCATCCAACGCCTCGTCGAACGCCTCGGTCGACACTGCCTCCTGCTCCACGAGACCTTGAGAGAGAGCGCCAAGGCCAATCTCGCCGACGAGCCCATCGTCATCGACGGACTCGTCACGTTCGCCGGCGGCCAGTACTGGCCCCTCGAGTTGACGGGCCTCGTCGGAACGCGCTCCTACTACAGCCACGACTTCATCGTCACCGAACGACGCCGTGCCGGGACGATGATCGAGCTCCAGAAGAAGCGAAGAGCCGCCTATGAAGAGAAGTTCGGCCGGCCCGATCCCAAGGGTCTGACCAAGGACGTTCTCGAGATCCTCCGCACGAACCTCCCCGCCGAAGGCCGGATCGAGCTGCGAACTGACGAGAAGTCCGAGTACCGAACGGCGCTGAAACACCTCCAGCGCCCCGAAATTCGCCACTCGACGACTCATTCGAAAGCACCCCGGACCGCGAAGAATCCGCTGTTCGCGATCAACGCCCACCACATGTTCGTGCGACACAGCGCAGCGAACCACAAGCGGGAGACGGTGGCGTTCTCGAAGCGGATCCAGGCGGTGATCCATCGCCACGCCATCTTCCAGGTGTGGCGGAACCTGGTGAAATCG
>JBIPOQ010000361.1:0-4282 GCA_044379055.1 Myxococcota bacterium | reverse complement strand
CCCGCGCCGCGGGCGCCCGCGTCGCGGCGGATCTCGGCGATCTGCGCCTTCGTGTTCTCCGGCGAGCCCGGCGGCGGCGTGCGCACGGTCTTGAAGAGCGCGTCGCCGACCTCGTCCGGCGCGATCATCGGCATCCAGCCCTGGGCCTTTTCGGCGACCCGCCGGCGCGAGGCCTTCGAGTTGCCGCCGATCCAGATCGGGATCGGGTTGCGCAGGGGCTTCGGCATCGCCTGGATGCCCTTCGCCTGGAAGTGGCGCCCGGTGTAGTCGAAGGGCTTGCCGCTCCAGTGCAGCGGCAGGACCTCGAGCGCCTCGTCGAAGAGCGCGAGGCGCTCCTCGAAGTCGACGCCGAGGGCCGCGTACTCGGCCTTGAGATAGCCGGTGCCGACCCCGAGGATGAAGCGCCCGTTCGAGAGCCGGTCGACCGTCGTCGCCGCCTTCGCGAGCAGCAGCGGGTTTCGATACGGGAGCACCGCCAGATAGGTCAGCAGCTGGATCTTCGAGGTCACCGTCGCCGCGCCGCCGAGGGCGACGAAGGGATCGAGGGTCTGATGGCCGCCGGCGGCGAGCCACTTCGCGTTGGGCGCGGGATGCTCGGTCAGCGCGAAGCCCTCGAAGCCCGCGCGCTCGGCGGCGACCGCGAGCTCGCCGATGCCGCCCGCTTCGAGCAGGTCGGTGTCGGCGCCGTGGGTCTCGGGATACTGGAACATGAAGCGCATCGTCAGGAGCTCCTCGGCGCGGTGTCCCTGAAGCGGGCGACGAGCTCGTGCTTCAGGATCTTCATCGTCGGATTGCGCGGCAGCGCCTCGACGACCTCGAGCTGCTCCGGGATCTTCTGCGTCATCAGTCCTGCGGACTTGCAGAGCGTCTGGAGCTCGTCGAAGGCGAGCGGCGCCATGCCCGGCCGCATCTCGACGACCGCGCAGACCCGCTCGCCCCGCGCCGCGTCGGGCAAGCCGACCACGGCGACCGCCGCGACCCGGGGATGCGTCATCAGGACGTCCTCGATCTCGCCGGGCGAGATGTTCTCGCCCTTGCGGATGATCATCTCCTTGCTGCGGCCGGTCAGCTTGAGATGACCGTCGGGCCGCAGATGCCCGCGATCGCCAGTCTTGAAGAAGCCGTCCGGCCGGAACGCTTGCCGCGACAGCTCGGGATCGAGGTAGCCCTTCGCGACCATCGGCCCGCGGACGTGGACCTCGCCGTCGACGCCGGGCGGGACCCGCCGCCCCTCGGCGTCCTCGATCGCGATCTCGCAGCCGAGGATCGGCGCGCCCTCGCTGTTCGCGAGCTGCTCGGGCGTGTCGCCCATCGCGCCGCTCGTGATCATCGGACACTCGGTCATGCCGTAGCCGTGGCAGACCTCGACGCCGAGGACTTCCCGGACCTGCCAGTAGATCTCGGGCGGCATCGGGGCGCCGCCGCCCGAGAGCTGGCGCAGCGCCGGCAGGATCTTCGTCTCCGGATGCTTGCGCTGCTCGGCGAGCAGCATCTGGTAGTGAGCCGTGCTGCCGCCGGACATCGTGACGCCAACCCGGCGGAAGATCTCGAGGGAGTCGGGGATCGAGAACTGGTCGAGCAGCAGGACCGGCAGCCCGTAGCGCAGCGCCATGACGACGTAGTCGGGGCCGCCAATGTGGGCGTAGGGGAAGACGATCGAGCCGATCTCGCCGTTCTCGGGCTCGGGGCGGAGCGCCTCGGCGAGGCCGGTGCCCCCGGCGATCAGCGAGCGGTCGGTATGGAGCACGACCTTCGGTGCCGACGTCGTCCCCGAGGTCGAGTAGTGCCAGCGCACGACGTCGCCATCGGTCGGCGCCGGCGGCAGGATCGCGGGGTCGCCGTCCGGCAGCCCCTCGTCGACGCAGAGAATCTCGAAGGGCTTCGCAATCTCGGCCCGGAGCTTCTCGGCCATGCCGCGGTAGGAGAAGCTCCGCCAATTCGAGACGACCGCATAGAGCTCGGCCTCGGTCTGCCGCAGCAGCGAGCCGACTTCGCGCTCCCGGTAGAGGGCGATGATCGGATTCTGCACCGCGCCGAGTCGCGAGAGCGCGACCGAGAGCAGCACCGTGTCGATCCGAGTGGGCAGCTGCCAGCTGACCCGGGTTCCCGCCCGCACACCGCGGGCGAAGAGCCCTGCGGCGACCCGCTCGGCGCGATCGCGAAACTCGGCGAAGCCGACGCGGCGGTCGCTCCCGTCCACGAACATGAGGCGATCGGGCGTCCGCTCGGCGCGGCGGCCGAGCAGCGCCCAGAAGGTCGCGCCTTCGACGATGCCGGATCGTATTTCTGTACGGGCGGCGGCGCTGGCTTCGGACCTGGCCTCGGACCTTCCCTCGGACACTGGGCACTCCCTGGCGCAATGCGTGCGGATCGCCCGGACCGGATCACGCCGATCCCCCGACGCGGCAGACTGGGGTCGCGAGCAGGGTGTCCAACGGCGGCCCGTTCGACGTGGGCCCGAGCTCGCCGGGTCTCGGCCGGGTCCCCGACGGAGGGCGGCCCCCCCGACGTCGGCGGATCCTATGGAGCGGCGGCTCGGGCCGCAACCCGCCGAGCGGGCGGGCTTCCGCGCATCGGCGGGACCGGCCGCGCTCCGTTCCGCCCCACCCCGCGCGCCCGATCGCGCCGCTTCGGTTTCGGCCGGGAGGCACCGGCATTATGCTGGGCGGGACCGCGACGCCGAGGTCGATTCCAAACCCCAGAACGAGCCCGCCGGCCCCCTTCCCCGTCGGCGATTGAGAGATGCGCTTGACGACGACCCAGGACGCCCGTCGCGACGACTCGGGGGGCATCATCACGATCACGTTCACGCGGGACGCGAAGCTGAACGCCGTGACCCTCCCGATGCTCGACCTGCTCGAGCAGGCGGGTCACGACCTCGCGAACGACGATCGCCACCGCGTCCTCCTGATCACCGCGGAAGGCCGCTACTTCACCGCCGGCGTCGACATCAGCACCATGGACCCCGACATGGGCGTCGGGACGGACGGCGTCTTCCGCGGCTCGAACATGCGCCGCCAGTACCGCCGGCGGGCGCTCCACGACTTCTTCGACTTTCTCGAGACGATCGAGAAGCCCGTCGTGCTGGCGGCCCAGGGCTCCTGCCTCGGCGTCGGGATCGAGCTGGCTTCGTCCTGCGATTTCCGGCTCGCGGCCGAAGGCGCGAAGTTCGGCCTGCCCGAGATCTCGAACCTCGGCGTGCTGCCGGGCTCCGGCGGCATCAGCCGGCTGACGCGCATCGTCGGCGCCCCCTCCGCGAAATGGCTGGCGATGGCCTGCCAGACCGTCGACGCGCAGCAGGCGCTCGCGATGGGCCTCGTCCAGGCCGTCTACCCGGCGGCGGAGTTCCCGACCCGGGTCCGCGCCTTCTGCGAGAAGCTCGCCTCGTTCCCTCGCGAAGCGGTCGGCCTCGCGAAGCTCGCAATCGACGCCGCCGAGCACGGCGACCGCCGGACCGCGCGCGACGTCGACCGGCTCGCCCAGACCCTCCTCCTCACCGGCCCCGAGTACCGCCAGAAGATCGACGCGTTCCTCTCCCGATCGCCGTCGCCCGGGAGCGACGCGAAGAAGGCCTGATCCCTGCCATGTCGAACGCCCCGCGCAGCCACGAACCGATGTCGCCCCTCGACGAGCTGATGTTTCGCAGCGAGCGCGACCCGGTACGGCGCCCGACGATGGCGGCGATCTACCTGCTCGACGCGGCGCCCGAATGGGATCGCCTCGAGCAGGCCTTCGAACGCGCGAGCCGCGAGTACCTGCGCCTGCGCCAGCGGGTCGTCGAGCCGACCGCCGGCTTCGGCCCCGCCTGCTGGACGACCGATCCCGACTTCGACCTCGCCTATCACCTCCGCCGCGCGCGCCTCGCCCCCGGCGCGACCGTCTCGGACATCGTCGCCTGGCTCGAGCCCGAGCTGATGACGCCGCTCGACCCGTCGCGTCCGCTCTGGACGGCGACCTTCTTCGAGGGGCTCGAGGACGACCGCGCGGCGCTGGTCTTCAAGGTCAGCCACGCCCTCGCCGACGGCGTCGGGGGCGTCCAGATCTACGCCCATCTCTTCGACCTCGAGCGGGATCCGCTTCCGCGCCCGATGCCTCCGCTCCCGCTCTGCGAGGACGCGACGCCCGACGAACTCGCGACCGAGGAGCTCGGCCGGCTCGCGGGGCATGCGATCGACTTCGCCGCGAAATGGGTCCACGAGCTCGCGAACTTCGGGGATCGCCTGCGCAGCGATCCCCGCGGCGTCTTCGACGAAGTCGTCCAGGACGTGGTCGACCACGCGAG
>JBIPOQ010000360.1:0-4300 GCA_044379055.1 Myxococcota bacterium | reverse complement strand
CGGCGGCCCGGCTCGCGAGATAGAAGCGAAGATCGTTCGACACCGCGGACTCCGAGCTTGCCGACCCCGAGCCTGCCGTGTACACGGTCGGTATGGGCCCGGTCAAGCGCAACCCCGCAGATGCCACCGATCCGGTCGGCGAAGGGTCGTCCGAATCGATCGATCGGCTGGCCGCCTCGGTCCGCGAGCAGGGCTATGCGATCGCCCCCGGCATCGTCCCGCCGGCGCTCGTCGGCGAGCTGACGCAGACGATCGACCGGCTCCTCGTCGACCTCGCGATCCCCTACGGGCAGAACGCGTTCCTCGGACGCGCGACGCGGCGGATCTTCAATCTCCTCGCGCGCGACCCGGCCTTCCGTGAGGTCCCCGTCTTCGACGGGACGCTTCCCGTCGTCGAGCGCCTGCTCGACGACGAATGCCTGCTCTCGTCGCTGACCGCGATCGAGATGGGCCCGGGGCAGGCGCGCCAGCCACTCCACTGCGACGACGGGTCCCACGGGCTTCCTCGTCCGGGGCCGACCTCCATCGTCGTCGCGATCTGGGCCCTCACGGACTTCACGCGCGAGAACGGGGGCACCCATCTCGTCCCTGGCTCCCATCGCGAGAGCCGGATCCCGCGCAAGGGCGACCAGCCCGAGACGATCCAGGCCGAGATGCCGGCCGGCAGCGTCCTCTTCTATGACGCGAGCCTCTGGCATGGCGGTGGCGAGAACCGGACGGGTGATCGCCGCCTCGGCATCGTCGCGAATTACTGCGCCGGATTCCTGCGGCAGGAGGAATGCCAGCTCCTCGCGCTGCCCCGCGAGCAGGTCGCCGAGTTCCCGCCCCGCCTGCGTCGGCTCGTCGGTTACGGGACCTATCGCGGGCTCCTCGGCCACGTCGACCAGCAGAGCCCCGAGGTCCTGATCGATCCGAGCGCTCCGAGCGACATGATCTGGGGAAAGATCCGCAGCTGACCGGGGGGACCGGGGCCGGCAGTGCATCGCCTCGCGACGAGCTAGCGTCGAAGGGTGCTCGCAGGAGGAATGCCATGTCGCCCCGCATCATCTCGGCCGATTCCCACGTCGCGGAGCCCGAAGAGGCCTACCACGAGATCGATCCCCGTTTTCGCGATCGCGCCCCGCGTCTCGTCCACGACGACAAGGGAAACGCCGGCATGCTGGTCGACGGATTGCCGACGCCGGTGCCGATGGCCTTCATCCTCGCGGCGGGCCGGAGGCCCGAGGACATCGGCCAGCCCGCGCGCTGGGAGACGCTGAACCCGGCGGGCTACGACCCGAAGGCGCGCCTCGCGATCCTCGACCGGGAGGGGATCGATGCGGAGGTCATCTTCCCGAGCGTCGGCATGATCCTGTGTCGCGTGAAGGATCTCGCCTATCGCAAGGCCTGCAACGACGCCTACAACCGCTGGCTCGAGGGCTTCTGCGAGACGGCGCCCGAGCGCTACCTCGGGCTCGGGACGGTGACCCTGCGGACGATCGAGGAAGGCCTCGAGGAGCTGCGTCAGGCGAAGGCGATGGGCTTCAAGGGCGTCATGTTTCCCGGGGATCCGAACCTCGACGACTACGACCATCCCCGGTACGACCCGATCTGGGAGGCCTGCGTCGAGCTCGGCCTCCCGGTCCATTTCCACATCCTGACCTCGGACAACGACGACCTCTCCGTCATGTTCCAGCGCAAGACGCGCGGACCGAAGATCGCGCAGTTCATGTCGATCATCCGCGGCGTCCAGGACATCATGCTGATGCTGGTCTTCAGCGGCGTCTTCGAGCGGCATCCGAAGCTGAAGGTCGTCTGCGCCGAGGCCGATGCCGGCTGGGTCCCGCATTTCATGTACCGGATGGACCACGCCTACAAGCGCCACCGCTTCTGGCTCGAGACCGGCAAGCTCTCGAAGATGCCGAGCGAGTATTTCTCGAACAACATCTACGTGACCTTCCAGGACGATTTCGCCGCGACGCATCTGACGGCGCTGTCGCCGACGAAGCGCCTGATGTGGGCCAGCGATTTCCCGCACAACGACGGGACCTATCCGAATACGCGCGAGGTCATCGCGAAGCTGACCGAGGGAATGAGCGATCTGGATCGAACGCGCATCACCGGGGGGAACGTCGCCGAGCTCTACGGCCTGGCGGGCTGACTCCATGGCGATGAACTCGAGCGCCTCCCGGTCGGACGGCGGCCTGCGTTTCGGACTCTTCCTGCAATCGTCGCATCCGCCCGAGCGGACGCTCGGCGACGCGATCGACCGGGTGCTCGCCCAGATCCGCTGGGCGGACGAGCTCGGCTTCTCCGAGGCCTGGCTGGGCGAGCATCTGACCGCCGTCTGGGAGCCGATCCCGGCGCAGGATCTCGTGATCGCCCAGGCGCTCGCGTGTACCCGGGACATCACGCTCTGCGCGGGCGCCTACGTGCTGCCGTTCTACCACCCGGCGGCCCTCGCGATGCGCATCTCCCAGCTCGACCACATGGCCCGGGGCCGTTTCCTCTGCGGCATCGCCGCGGGCTCGATCCCGACGGATCTCGCGCTGCTCGACATCGACGCCGCCGCTGGCGAGCACCGCGAGCGCATGCAGGAGTCCCTCGAGATCATGCTGCGGATCTGGAACGAGCCGACCGAGCCCTGGGTCTACGAAGGAAAATTCTGGACCGTGCGCAATCCCGATCCGGTCCTGAGCTACGGGCCGCATCTGCGGCCCTACCAGAAGCCGCATCCGCCGATCGCCCTGGCGGGCCTCTCGCCGAATAGCGGGACGCTCGAGCTCGCCGGTGCCCGGGGCTTCCTGCCGCTTTCGTTGACCTTCAATACGCCGTATCTGCACGGCCACTGGACGGCGGTCGAGCGGGGCGCCGCGAAGACGGGCAGGACCTGCGATCGCCGGGACTGGCGGGTCGTCCGCGACGTCTTCGTCGCGGAGAGCGACGACGCGGCGCGCAAATGGGTGCGCGAGGGGAACATGGCGCGGGCCTGGCGCGAGGCGAACTTCCCGACCCTCGATCTCTTCGGTTGGCGGGGCTTCCTGAAGCACGACGAGCGGGTCCCCGATGCGGACGTCGACATCGACTACCTGATCGAGCATCTCTTCCTGGTCGGCTCCCCCGAGACCGTCGCGGATCGCCTCGTCGCCGTCGACGAGGCCCTCGGCGGCTTCGGCACGGTCGTCCTCAACGCCTACGACTGGGGCGACGACCCCGGTCCGTACCGGCGCTCGATGGAGCTCTTCGCCCGCGAGGTCATGCCCCGCTTCGAGGCGAAGCGCCGTACGTCGCCGACGGGAGCCTCTTCATGAAGTTCGGCCTGCTCTTCAACACCGACTACCACGCCGAGGTCCACGGCCCGCCCGCCGAGTACTACGCCCACATCCTCGACCAGATCGTGCTCGCCGAGAATCTCGGCTTCCACTCCGCCTGGTTCGGCGAGCACCACTATTCGGCCTACTCCTTCGGCGCCCCCGCCGTCATGGCGACGGCCGCCGCGGCGCGGACGAGCCGGATCCGGCTCGGGACCGGGGTGTCGCTCCTCCCGATCCACCATCCGATCCGCCTCGCCGAGGAGTTCGCGACCCTCGACATCCTGTCGGGCGGGCGCCTCGAGTACGGGGTCGGTCGTGGCTTCCTGCGGTATGCCCTCGATCTCTTCGGCGTCGACGAGGACGAGAGCCACGAGCGCTACCGCGAGGCCCTCGAGCTGATCCTGCGGGCGTGGACGAGCCAGGAGCCCTTCTCCTTCGAAGGTCGGTTCTGGAGCGTCTCCGACTACCAGTTCTTCCCGCCGCCGCTCCAGCGCCCGCATCCGCCGATCTTCGCCTCGGCGACCTTGACGCCGGAGAGCTTCGTCTGGACGGCGAATCGCGGCTTCCATCTCGCGACGGCCTGCTTCGTCCCCAACAAGCAGGCCGTGCGGGCCGGGATCGAGCTCTACCGCAAGACCCTGCTCGAGGCGGGCCACGATCCCGCGACCCGGGAGGTCGCCGGCGTGTTCCAGATGTACTGCGGCGAGACCCACCGCGAGGCCCACGCCACCGCCGGCCGCAACGTGATCCGCTACCTCGACTTCTTCGGCTCGATCGACGCGAAGAGTCCCCACCGCTCGAAGGCCTACGAGCACCACCGCGGCGGAACCAAGGGCATGTTCGAGGGCATCACCTCCGAGATGCTCGACGAGCAGCAGCTGCTCCTGATCAGCGACCCGGCAGGGCTCGTCGAGCGGATCGAGTGGGCGCGGGACTACTACGGGCTCGACTATTTCCTGCTCGAGGTCGGGCAGGGCGGTCTCGCCCACGAACGGGTCGTCGAGTCG
>JBIPOQ010000359.1:0-4311 GCA_044379055.1 Myxococcota bacterium | reverse complement strand
CGTTCCGTCTTTTTCCCGGGTCTGCTCCGGCTCTGCTCCGGCCGTCTTCCGGATCTTTCTCGCGGCGCTTCCCGCGCCCTTCCGGCTCGTCCCGCTCGTCTCTCGATCCTTCTCGCGATCCGGCGACTCCTGTCGACGCCTTCGACAGGTCGGGCCGTCTCGCGAGCGTACGGGACTCGGCCTCTTTCCGGCGCCATGCCGCGATCGCGGCATGGTCTCCGGATCGCAGCACTTCGGGCACCGAGAGGCCCCGGTAAATCGGCGGCCGAGTATAGTGCGGACCTTCCAGAAGGGCGCCCCCCCGAAACGATTCTGTCTCGATCGAATCGGGATTTCCGAGCACCCCCGGCAAAAGCCGGACCAGCCCCTCGATCACGACCATCGCGGGCAGCTCGCCCCCCGAGAGCACGTAATCGCCGATCGAGACCTCTTCGTCCACCGCGAGCTCGAGGACCCGCTCGTCGACCCCCTCGAAGCGCCCACAGACGAAGAGCAGCGCCTCGTCCCGGGCGAAGGCCTCGAGGCGTTCCTGGGTCAGCGGGGCACCCTGGGGCGTCAGATAGACCACCCGGGTCCGGCGTTCGGGTCCCCGCGGCCCGGCCAGGGCCTCGATCGCGGTGACCAGGGGCTCGGGGGTCATGACCATCCCGGCCCCCCCGCCGTACGGGGCGTCGTCGACCGAGCGATGGCGGTCGCGGGTCCAGTCGCGCAGGTCGTGGGCGGCGATCGTAAGGACCCCCTGACGCCGGGCATGGGCCACGAAGGCCGTCTCGAAGAAGGGGCCGAAGAGGTCGGGAAAGATCGTGAGCACGTCGATCCGCAGCACGCCCGCGCCCTTCACGAGACCGGGTCGAGCAGACCAGGCAGGTCGACGACGACGATCCGCCGGGCGGCGAGATCGATCGTCTTGAGGAGCTCGGCGGCGGTCGGCACGAGCCGGCGGACGCCCCGCTCGTCGACGACCACCAGGACGTCGTGGGCCCCGGTCTCCCAGATCTCCTGCACGACGCCGGCGGCGAGCCCCGCTTCGGACTCGACGCGACAGCCGACGAGCTCGTGCCAGTAGAACTCGCCTTCCGGGAGCTTCGGCAGCGCGCGCGCCTCGGTGAGGATCCGCAGGCCCCGAAGCGCCTCCGCGGCGTCCCGATCCTCGACGCCCTCGAAATGCAGCCGGACCTCGCCCGCACGACCGGACCCGCCCCCGACGACCTCGACACGCCGGGGCGACGGCTCATCGATCCGCCGCGCCAGCCAGAGCGAATCGGCCTTGAGCAGGTTCTCGCCGGAATCCCCCGTGACGCGGACCCGCACCTCGCCGCGCAGCCCGTGGGCCCCGACGATCTCGCCGATCACGAGTCGCGACGCGACGTCGGGCGAGAGCCGGCGCTTCGAATCGTCGGAAGAAACGCTGGAGGAAGAGGACGAATCCATGCAGGACCACGCAGCCGGTGCGGATGCCGCGAGGCCGCGCGAAACGCGGTGGCCGCGCTCAGTCGACGATGTCGAGTCGCGCGCCGGCCCCATCGGCAGTCGCGTTCAGGATCGCGCGGAGCGCCTTGGCGACCCGACCCTGGCGACCGATCACGCGTCCACGATCGTCGTCCGCCGTCTCGAGCTCGATGAGGTCGCCGTCTTCTTCGACGATCACTTCGACCTCGTTCGGCTCCGCGACGAGCGCCTTCGCGAGATAACCGACCAGCTCCGCCGAGTCCCGTCCGCGCTCAGCCATTGACCGGCGCTCCCGAGCGGCGGAGCTTGCGCACGAGGCTGCCGACCGTCGACGAGAGCTGAGCGCCCTTCGCGATCCAGCCGTCGATGCTCTCGAGGTCGAGCTTCAGCGCCGGCGGGCTCACCGTCGGGTCGTAGGTACCGAGGAACTCGAGGGGGCGTCCGTTGCGCGGCTTTCGCTCGTCGATCGCGATCACGCGATAGAACGGATTGTTGTTCGAGCCCATGCGCATCATCCGGATCTTGACCATCTCGTTCGTTTCCTCTCGGGAGCCGGGCCTGCGGTCGAGCGGCGAGGCCCCGTATAAGCAGGCGCGCACATTAGGAAAACCGGCGTCCCGGGTCAACGGGGCGGGGCTCCCGTCGGTGGAAACCTCAGCGGAGGGCCTCGGCGCCGGAGAGCCTTCGGCAGGCCCAGCCCTCAGCGCCGGGAAGTCCTCAGCGCCGATTCAGCCCGAGCCGGCGCTGCTCCTTGGCCTCGAAGCAGGGCTCGCAGGCATAGAGCTCCTTGTGGGCGAGCTGGAGCCGATCGTATTCGCGGTCCAGGGCGACCCGCCGGACGGCCACGACCTCGTTGCCGCACAGATCACAGCGCCGCCCCGCCGCCGCGTCCGGATCGCGCCGGCCCTTCGGTTGCTTGCTCCGGTCGGTATGGGTCTGCATGGGGGCTCCCTCGCGGCGAATGGCTCGGACGGGCGTCAGCGGCGACGAACATAGCCGACCTGGAAGCGAAGCTCGCGCGGTGCGGCGCTGCCGAGCTCTCGAGCGAGCGCCGCGAGGATCTCGGGCTTTCGCATCTGGAGCTGCTGGGACCAGACCGGGCTGTCGACCACGAGCTCGAGGACCTCGCCCCGCAGTCCGACCGGCCGACAATGGGCCGCGACCGGCTCACCGACGACGGAAGTCCAGATCTGACCGATGCGATGGGCCTTCGCGACGGAGTCGAGGCCGAGATCGCCGAGGACCTGGCCGACCACGTCGGAGAGCGCCATCGGTCGGCCCCGGCGCGGCGGCGGGCGCGACGCCATCAGGACCGGGCTGCCGGCGGCCGGTGATCCCGGAAGACCATGCCGGTCGGGATCTTCGGGTAGAAGAACGTCGACTTCTGCGGCATCACGTCGCCCTTCGCCGTGGCCCGGAAGACCGCCTCCGGCGTCGTCGGGTTCAGGTACAGCGCGACGGTCCCCTCCCCTTCGCGCACGCTCTGCGCCGCCCGCTTCGCGCTCTTCGGGAAGAGCACGGCGCCGTCACGGATCGCCGCCGCGTCGAGGCCGAAGACCGACCCGAGGACCTCGTCTTCGAGGATCCGCACCATCAACGCCTCGCCGAGGGCGTCGGCGCGCTGCACGAGAAGCGGGTCGCCCGTCGCCGGCTCCGCCACGAAGGCCGGATGTTCCGCGAGGGGCGCGAGATGCTCCGCGAGAAACGCGTCGATCCGATCGAGGGCCGGCCGCGACAGGCGCGTCACGCGCCACGCCGGCAGCCGCTTGCGCCATTCGTCCTCCGAAGGCGCGGGCAGACGCGCGATCACCCGATGGATCGGCAGCAACAGGCTCCCCCGCGCGTAGGCGTTCGCGAAATAGGCGATCGTCGATTGCCACGGCGCATCGGGCCGGTCGCCCTCCAGCGCGCGCCGCTCGCGACGATATTCGAGCGCCGTCTCGTAGCGATGGTGACCGTCGGCGATCACGCTCGGCCGAGCCGAGAGGAAGCGCTGGACCCGTTCGATCGCGCTCGGCTCGCTCATTCGCGCGAGGCGGTACTCGACCCCGGCCCCGTCGCGGGCGCGGCCGATCTCGGACCGATCGAGGGTCTCGGCGAGCAGCGCCCCGAGCTCGTCCTCCGGATCCTCGTAGAGCAGGAAGACCGTCGAGAGATTCGCCTCCGCCGCGCGCAGCAGCTTCAGGCGGTCGGCCTTGGGGCCGGCGAGGGTGCGCTCGTGGGGGCGCACGATCCGGGCGTCGTACTCCTCGAGACCGAGCTCCGCGAAGAAGCCGATCCGCTCGAGGGTCGCGCCGGACGGGGCGACGTAACGCTGCCCCATCACGTAGTAGGCGGCCTCGCCGTCCTGGACGAGCACGCCCTCGGCGCGCCAGGCATCGAGGGTGCCCCGGATCCAGCCGTAGTCGGCGGCGGCCTCGTCGGCGACGTCCCGCGTCAGCTCGAAGCGGATCGCGTTGTGGGGATCGCGATCGAAGAAGCTCGCGCGCTCGTCCGCGGCGATCACGTCGTAGGGCGGCACGATCACCGCCGAGAGGTCGACGCGTCGGGGGTCGTAGCGAACGGCACGGAACGGGCGGGCAACGGTCATCGGACGGTCATCTCCTCGACTTCGAATCCTCGACTCCGACGGGCGGCTCGCGCCATCGCGCCCGATGTGCGCGCGACTAACGTCGAAGCGCCCGGGCAGCGATGTCCCGCCGGAAATGCCGGCCCTCGTAGTCGATCTTCGCGACCGCGCGGTAGGCGCGATCGCAGGCCTCGGCCACGGAATCGCCCCGCGCCGTGACGCCGAGGACCCGGCCTCCGGCCGTTTCGAAACCGATGCCGTCCGCCGGCCGACGGGTTCCGGCGTGGAACACG
>JBIPOQ010000358.1:0-4316 GCA_044379055.1 Myxococcota bacterium | reverse complement strand
TTCTCGATCGATCCTTGCAGCGCAACGCTCCCCAACTATCGCAGCGCCGAGGTCATGCGCGCGTTCGGGAGCGTCACCGGCGGCCGCGTCCGCGACGCCTACTCGAACAGCTTCCCTCTCCCGGCCCCGTGTCCCCGCTGCGGCAACGCCGTCGTCGAAGCCGGCGAGCAATGCGACGCCGGCGCGAACGGCGGCAGCTGCTGCACCGCGACCTGTCAGTTCCGACCGAGCGGAACGACCTGCAACGACGGCAACGCCTGCACGCAGGTCGATGCCTGCCAGGCCGGAGCCTGCGTCGGCAGCGCGCCCGTCGTCTGCAGCGCGACGGACCCCTGTCGCGACCCGGGCGTCTGCGCGCCCGCGACGGGAATCTGCAGCCAGCCCGCAAAGCCGAACGGCACGGCGTGCAACGACGGCAACGCGTGCACCCGAACCGACAGCTGCCAGGCGGGAACCTGCCGCGGCGCCAGCCCCGTCGTCTGCTCGGCCTCGGGTCCCTGCCAGAACGCGACCTGCAATCCGACGAACGGCGCCTGCGCGGAAGCCCCGAAGCCGGACGGCACGGCCTGCAGCGACGCGAGCGCCTGCACGACCGGCGACCAGTGCGTCGGCGGCACGTGCACGAGCGGCGCCCCGCTCGCCTGCAACGACGCCATGAGCTGCACCGTCGATTCGTGCAACCCCGCGACGGGGTGCAGCTTCGCTCCGACCGCGACGTGCCAGGCGTGCGACGCCACGCAGTGTACGGACTGCAGCGCGAGCTGCGAGACCGCGCAGGTCGATTGCCAGACGGGATGCTGGGAAGGATTCTCGAGCTGCCTCGCCGGCTGCACGTCGACCTACTGCGCGCCCTTCTGTCAGGTCAGCCTCGGTCAGTGCCTCGAGAGCTGTCCGACCGTGGCGGCCTGCCAGGGCGCCTGCGAGTCCGGCAACGGCTGTGCCGCAGGCTGCTCCGGCGACGCGGCGAGCGGAGGCACGTCTCCGCAGGTGCCGTCGTTCTCGCGCCTGGGCTTCGTTTCTCTCGCGGCGTTCATGATCCTCGCCGGGAGCGCGGCGCTGATCGTGCCGGGGCGACGGGGCCGGTCCGGGCCGTCGACGTCTCCGGATCGACACGCATCTGCACCGTGACCCGCGCCGCGACGCACCCGAGCTCGGGCCGAGATCATCCAATCGGCATGAATTCGTCGCGCGGCACCGGAAACGTTCGTGGCATCCTCCGCCTCAACCTGGGAAGGAGAAGCCAGAGATGAAGCTCGCCCTGCGGACCGCCTTCGGACTCGGCCTCGGAATCGCTTCGACGACCGCCTTCGTCGGCGCACCGGAGGACGCAAAGGCCGTCTCCGTCACGGTCGGCTACGCGACCAATCCCGGCTCGTTCCGGACCTTGACCGATCAGGACACCGGGCTCGGCTGCGCCAGCTCGGGCGCCGAAGGCCAGATGCGCTGCATCGGCTCGGGCTTCGACAACGGGGGCTGGTCGCTCGACAGCTGGGACCTCTCCGTCGACCCCGACCCGACGATCAACAACGTCTTCTCGGTCACGAACAACACGGCTGGCACCCAGAGCTTCGTCGTGACGGTGAGCCTGCCGAGTGCGATCTCCTTCGGTCCGCCGAGCCTGATCCGCGGCTCGATCCAGGGCGGTGCGACCGACAACAACTTCAACGGCGTCACGATCTCGAATACCGGGACGACCGCGATCTACGACGGCTTGATCGACGGCGCCTCGGTCCGAACGCTCTTCGCCGATCCGACGTCGGCCAGCGGCGTCGGAAGCGTTTCGCTCGGGGCGGCTTCCTTCGGCATCCCGGTCCAGGAGTCGATCCTGATCGCGACGACGACCTCGATCGGCCTCACGCTGCGATTCGATCTCTCGGCGGGCGATTCGGCCTCGTTCACGAGCGTCTTCGACGTGCAGCCGATCCCGGAGCCGGGCACCGCCCTGCTCGTCGGCCTCGGGCTCGCCGGCCTCGCGGCGCGCCGCCGGAACTGATTCCGCGCATCTCGCGAAGGCGCGGGGCTCTTTCAGCCGCGCGCCTTCGCGCTGCACGCCGTCTGCGTTCGCTGCTCGACGTCGCGGCAGGCCTCGAGCAGGGTCGAGACGAATCGATCCGACTGCGAAACGCAGGTGCTGTGGTCCCCGTCGATCTCGAAGAGCGCAGCTCCGGGGATGGCCGCGGCGAGGCGGCGCTGACGACTGGCGGGCACGATGCCGTCACGGGTCGTGACGATGCAGGCCGTCGGGACGTCGATCCCTCCGATCCATTCGTGCGCAGAGAAATCGCTGAGTGCACGGACGGCCGAGGCAAGCACGAGCGGATCGTGTCCCGCGTACTCGCTGCGGACGCGCGCTCGCAGCGCCGGCTCGGCGCGGCTCGCGAACGAGCGCCGGATCAAGCCTTCGCGCGCCAGGCCGGGCGCGAGGCGCGCGAGGCCGGCGACCGCCGGATAGGCGACCTGGACGGCGCGCGCCGTGGGCTTCGCGACGAAGCTCCGGCCGGTCGCGCATAACACGAGTCCGGCGACCCGAGCGCGATGCCGTCGCCAGGCGAGACTCGCGATCATGCCGCCCATCGACCACCCGACGGCGACGATCCGTTCCGCACCGCAGGCCTCGGCAATCGCCATGGCGTCGTCGGCGCATTGCTCGAGGCTGAAATGCCGTGCCGGAAGCCCACGGCCATGCCCGCGGTGATCGATGCTGAGCACGCGGAAATGTGCGGAGAGCGGGCCGAAGCAGGGCCCCCAGTTCATCGCCGCGGTTGCGCCCAGCCCGTGGAGCAGCAGCAGCGTCGCGGCGCCAGGGGGCCCGGGGACATCGCGGACGACGGTCATTCCTTGTCCCTCGATTCGCACCAGACGCCGGCGAATCGAGCTTTGCCCGGATCGTTGGGGGGAATTCGGGGGCTGAGGGACCTCGATCGGGCAGAGCTCGTCGGACATCATCGGCCGAATATGTCCCATTGCATGTCGATCCGCGATCATCCCGATGCAGATGAAGGAAATATGAAGGCGATCTCTTCACATGAACGCCATTCGGCCGATTCGGCGTGCCGGATATACGACACGACATGGCGCGACTTCAGGCTCGACGACTCTTCGGATCGAAACGCCCGTCCGTTCCAGAATCCAGGCGCTCCTTGCCTCCCATTCGCACGCTAACTTCGCGAGCCGAGCAGCCTGCCCGCCCTCCGCACCCGACCGCGGTGCGGAGGGCCTCCAGCAACGGAGATGTCCGTGCCGATTCTCTGGTACTCCATCGAGAAGAGGACCTTCGCCTACCCGGTTCCCTTCCGGACCCCGCTCTCCGCTCTCGAGGAGGGCGCGCGTGCACGCATCGCGGAGCTCTGCGCTGCGGAATTTCACGACCTTCACGACGGCCGCTCGCACGGCTGGCCCATCGTCGTCGAGCTCCACGAGCAGAACGGCGGTCCCGTCGTCTCGCGTCACCGAATCGAGCGCCGATCCGCACCAGTCTTCACCGCGAAGGCGGTTTCCGCCGCCTGAAGACCGACGATCATCGAGTCCGAATTTCGGCCATGGGTCGATGGGAGCGATCGTGGACGTCCTGAGCCTGTTCAAACCCGAGAGCGAAAAGCAGTCGCACACAGCGGGGGCGATTCTCTTCCGAAAGGGAGACGAAGCGCGAGCGATGTTCGTCGTTCTCGAGGGAGAGGTGGACATCGTCCTCGACGGCCGCGTGCTCTCGACGGAAGGCGCGGGATCGCTCTTCGGAGAAATGGCCCTGATCGGAGACCATCGGCGCAGCGCGGATGCCATCGCCAAGTCGGACTGCGTGCTCGCCTGCATCGACGAACGTCGATTCACCTTCCTGGTCGGCGAGACGCCCTATTTCGCGCTGCACGTCATGCGCCTGCTCGTCGAGCGAATCCGCCGCAAGGAACAAGCCGCCTGAGCGACCGCAGCGGAGCGAGCCTGTCGGTCGCTCGAGCCTCCGCTCGCTGGCCGCGAGCGATCGAACGTCACCGCAGGGCCACGCCGCCCCGCCACGCTGCACCGAATCTTCCCGGAGTGATTCGCGCGGAACCGATACGTTCCGATGCGGCTCACCGGACAGCGGCTCTCCCCCTTCCTGGATCGAGACCGTCCGGTACGAGCCATCGGAGCCGCCCGGGATCCTCACTCACCGGGCGGCTCCGATCCGATCTGCGCGAGCTCCGCGGGTGATGGCTCTTCGCCGCTCGCAGCCCCCCGACGAAGCGTAGGCCGAGCGAGCCCCTCGAGCGGCTCGGTATGGCGACATCGAGGAAACCCGGAGCAACCGAGAAACTCGCTGTAGGGGCCGGACCGCCTCG
>JBIPOQ010000026.1:0-15140 GCA_044379055.1 Myxococcota bacterium | reverse complement strand
CGTCTCGCGGATCTGGAGGGGCGAAGACGTCAGGCGACCGGACAGCGCCGTCACCGGGAGATCCCGATCGCGCAGCCACTGGACGCCGCCGACGGCGCCCAGCGAATCGGCGGCGGTGAAGATCACGCCGTCCACGCCCGACCGGAACGCGGGGCTCTGCAGCAGCGCCTCCGTCTCCCGCTGCAACAGGCCATCCGCCACCTCGATCACGATCGAGTCGACCCCCGCCGCGACGAGGTGGAGCAGGAGCTCCTCGAAGATGGCGACGACGCTGCCGATCGGAAGCCGATAGGTCGAGACGTGGCCCGCGTCGGTGAAGTCGAGGACGACGCTGGCGCCGGCATCGCGAAGCAGACCGGGATCCCCGGCGGCGGCGGTCCCCGTCACCTTCGCGTAGCCGACGCGATGTCCGTGCCGATGGAGACCGCGAACGAGATGGGCCGCGGCCGTCGTCTTGCCGGCGTCCATCGAAGTCCCCACGACCGCCAGGACGGGCGGGCGGGCGGCATCGGAGATCCGGCTCGGCTCGAGGGCAAAGCCCGCGACGTTGAGCGGAGGCGCCTCCGGATCGGTCGCGAGGAGTCCCAGGGGATGGAGGCGGGTCGCGACGCCGCGGATCCGTTCGTGCTGATTGACGACGCGCGCCGCCAGGCCGCCGCCTGCAACGAGGTCGCAGTCGCGCAGGTCGCGCGGGACCCGCGCCTCGAACTGGTTCGGGGCATAGCGGTCGCCGTAGGCCACGACGACCAGGTCGCCGACGAAGAGATTCTTGCGGCCGCCGCTGATGGTGTGGAGCCGCTTGTGGTGGCCGAGCGCCTCGACGCGCGCGAGCACCAGATCGCCGGCGCACGGCGCAAGGTCGGTTCGCACGCAGCGCATCGCCTGGACGGGAACGCGACGAGTCGAATAGGCGCGCGTGGCCTGGGCAATGTCCGCGGGACCAGACGACTCGGGCAGCGGCATCCTTTCGGAATCCATCTTCAGCACCTCTCCGCGCAGCTCGACAGGCTGCTCTTCCATCCCCGAACGGGCCGTCGACTCATCGGCACCCGACGTCGGCGCCTCATGTCGTTTTTTGGGTTTTTACGACCAAAAATAAGATTCGTCAAGGTCCGAGGTGGTCGGAATGCCGTCTGCCTCGAATTTTCCACCGCCTTCCCGCTAACCCGCGGGAAACGGCCCGTCGCCAGGGGCCTATCCGAGCCAGCGGCAAGTCCGTCCTTCGCGGTCAGGGCACGCCCCGACCCGGATCCGGGCCACCTCTGCGTCCTCGACGCCCGGGACCTCGAGAGCGCCCCTCTCTGCCCCCGTCGACCCGCACCGCGCGACGTCCCGCGGCCGACGGACACGCTCCCCGAAGTCCGTCGCGCGCGAAGTCGCGAGCGGGCAACGCCCGCTCGCGGACGGGCGCATCGCGAACGACGTGCGCGCGTTCGCTTCTTCGACCGACGCGATGCGACGCACTTCGACGCGACGGTCGTCCGCCGCATCGCCCCGTGTCCGCTGTGTTAAGCTCGCGCGGAGACGGCCTCAGCAGATCCGTGTCGATGTCTCGTGACATGCCGGATCACCCGCTGCCCCGATCCGCTCGCAAGCGATCGACCGCAACCCGGAAGGAGACCGCATGCCCTGGTGGGGTTGGATCACGGTCGGTGCGCTGCTGCTCGTCGCCGAGATCACGATCGTCGATCTCGAGTTCTACCTGGTCTTCCTCGGCGTCTCCGCCCTCGCGGTCGGGCTCTCCCTGGTCGCCGGCTTCGCGATGCCGTACTGGATCCAATGGCTCGCCTTCGCAGGGCTCGCGATCGTCTCCCTCGTGGTCTTCCGCCAACGGGTCTATTCGAAGCTGCGACCGGCGGCGGATGGTTTGATCGGCGAAGGGATCGAGGGCGAGCTCGCGACCGCGATCGACGCGATTCCCCCCGGCGTCTCGGGGGGCGTGATGCTCCGCGGCTCACGCTGGACCGGGCGCAACCAGGGCCCGTCCGCGATCCCGGCCGGGGCGACCTGTCGGGTCGAGCGCCGGCAGGGATTGATTCTCGACGTCCGCATCGAGAGATCGCCCGGCTCCGGCGACTGACGCGAGACCTTCGCCGCGCGCGACTCGACTCGAATCCGTTCTCGTCCAATCCAGGGAGATCAGCGTGGAAATCTTCACCTTTGCGATCATCGGCCTCGTCCTCCTCGCGATCGTGACCCTCGCCAAGACGGCGACGATCGTGCCCCAGCAACAGGCGTACGTGATCGAGAATCTCGGGAAGTACAGCCGGACGCTGCGCGCCGGGTTCCACATCCTCGTCCCCTTCATCGAGCGCATCGCCTATCGCCACTCGCTGAAGGAGATGGCGATCGACATCCCCGAGCAGGTCTGCATCACGAAGGACAACGTGCAGGTCGGCGTCGACGGCGTCCTCTACATGCAGATCCTCGATCCCGAGCGCGCCTCCTACGGCATCCAGGACTACGTCTTCGCGATCACCCAGCTGGCCCAGACGACGCTGCGCAGCGAGATCGGCAAGATCGACCTCGACCGGACCTTCGAGGAGCGGGCGCTGATCAACGGCAACGTCGTGCGCGAGGTCGACCTCGCGAGCGAAGCCTGGGGCGTGAAGATCCTCCGCTACGAGATCCGCAACATCAATCCGCCGCCGGACGTGATCGAGGCGATGGAGAAGCAGATGCGGGCGGAGCGGGAGAAGCGCGCCGTGATCCTCGAGTCCGAGGGCGTGCGCGACGCGAACATCAATCGCGCGGAAGGCGAGAAGCAGAAGGTCATCAAGGAGTCGGAGGCGAAGCGTCAGCAGCAGATCAACGAGGCCGAGGGCGAGGCCGCGGCGATCGAGGCCGTCGCGACGGCGACGGCCGAAGGGCTTCGCCGGGTCGCGATCGCGGTCTCCGGGAACGGCGGGCCGGAGGCGATGCGGCTCCGCATCGCCGAGCAGTACGTCGCGCAGTTCGGCCAGCTCGCGAAGCAGGCGAACACGCTCGTCGTCCCGGCCAATCTCTCGGACGTCGCGTCGATGATCGCGATGGCGACACGGATCGTGCAGGACGGAAACGGCGGAGACGGGGACAAGCGATCGTGAACCGACCGAAGCAGTGCTCCGCGTTCGCCCTTTCCCTCCTCCTTCTTTCTTGTTTGCTGGTCGCGATGGCGGGCTGCGCGCATGCCTCCGGCGGAAGCTCCGCCGCAGCGACGGAAATCAGTGCCGGCACGGACGCCGAGACGGCGGGCGCGGGCACCTCGAGCGAGCGCTTCGCTCGCCTCGAGCGAACCCTCGCGGCCCACGTCGAGCGCGGCGAGATCGTCGGCGTCGCGAGCCTCGTCGCACGCCACGGCGAGGTCGTCCATTTCGCGGCGACGGGCCAGCGCGATCGGGAGCGATCGGCGCCTCTCGAACGCGACACGATCTTCCGCATCTATTCGATGACGAAGCCGATCACCAGCGTCGCCGTGCTGATGCTCGTCGAGCGCGGCCAGCTCCTGCTCGGCGACCCCGTCTCGAAGTACCTCCCCGAGCTCGCCGGAATGAAGGTCCTGCGCACGCCGGATTCGCCGCTCCACGACGTCGTGCCCGCGCCCCGCGAGATGACGGTCCGCGATCTCCTGACCCACACCTCGGGCCTCGCGAGCTCCCTGCCCGGGGTCGGCACGCCGAAGGCGATCGAGCAGGCCTACCTCGAAGCGGATCTCCGGGGATCGCAGACCCGGCTCGCGCCCGGGGATTGGATCGCCCGCCTCGCCCGGGTTCCCCTCGCCCATCCGCCCGGCACGAAGTTCCTCTATGGCGTCTCGACCGACGTGCTGGGCCAGCTCGTCGCCGTCGTTTCCGGGAAGCCCTTCGAGGTCTTCCTGCGCGAGGAGATCTTCGAGCCCCTCGGCATGCGAGACACGGCCTTCTTCGTCCCCGCCGAGAAGCGCGATCGCTTCGCCGCCAACTACGGCCCGGGCCCGGGCGGCGGGCTCGCCCTCGTCGACGACCCGGCGACGAGCCGGTACCTCGATCCGCCGGCCTTCCCGTCGGGTGCCGGCGGTCTCGTATCGACGATCGACGACTACCTTCGCTTCGGCGAAATGCTGCGGCGAGGCGGGGAGCTCGAAGGCGTGCGGCTCCTCTCGCGCAAGTCGATCGAGCTGATGACGACGAACCACCTGACGGACGAAGAGCGCGACGTCCCGATGCTGACCGGCTGGTTTCCAGGCCAGGGCTTCGGCCTCGGCTTCTCCGTCGTCGAGCTCCTCGCGCCCGGCGGGACCCTGGGCTCGGTCGGCCAGTATGGCTGGGGCGGTGCCGCGGGGACGTATTTCTGGGTCGATCCCGATGAAGAGCTGGTCGCGATCCTGATGATCCAGCTCTACCCGCCGGGCGGGATCCCGATCATCCCGGAGTTCAAGAACGGCGTCTATCAGGCGATCGTCGACTAGCGCCGAGCCGATCCGGACGGCAGGGAGCTAGGCGACGTAGAATTGCGCCGCCCAGCGCCGAAAATCCGGGACCGGGCCGTCGCCGTCGCAGAGCCGCGGCGCGGTGTGATAGACCTTGTTCTCCCAGATCGGGAAATCCTGCTCGACGGCGAGGGCCATGTCGTCGGCATAGGCCTTGTGGAAGCTCGCCCGCTCGGCCGCGTCTCCCCCGTCCAGCCTGCCGAGCACGCCGAAGCGCATGTGGACCCGCTCTTCGTCGACGGGCGTCATCCCCATGACGATCACCGTCTCGAGCATCCCCGAATAGCGCACGTAGCTGCAGCCGAGACCGGGATTGCGCCCCACGACGCGGATCTCGTCCGCGCGGCCGTCGAGCGTCGACACGTTCTTCGTCGTCGCGGCGTGCCAGCGGATCTCGTGCCGTTCGAAGCGGACGTCGCGCTCGGGCGGCGGCTCCATGTGGTGGATGTGATGGAAATGCGGCCAGTCGACGCTGTTCTCGGCGATCTCCTGGGGATGGGTCCGGATCGTCCACTCGTAGTGGGTCCAGTCCCGCATCCAGCCCTCCGCGCCCCATTCGGGGACCTCCGGCGGCTCGAACGCGGGCGCCTCGCGCTTCGGGTGGTACCAGGCCCAGACGAGGCCTCCGATCTCCCGCACGGGATACGCGAAGGCCCGGGCCGACGCGGGCCTCCGACTCGCATAGGGGATCTCGACGCATTCCCCCGCGCCGGAGAAGCGCCAACCGTGGAAGGGGCAGCGGAGCGTGTCGCCCTCGACGCGCCCGCCGACACCGAGATGCGCGCCGAGGTGGGGACAGTAGGCGTCGAGGACGAAGGCCTCGCCGGATTCGCCGCGGTACAGCACGATCTCGCGCGAGAAGTACGTCCGCCGCGCGACCGCGCCCTTCTCGAGCTCGAAGCTCCAGGCGACGGGATACCAGCCGAAGGGGATGCCGAACGGAAAGCGACTCATCTCGTCCCCGGGCGCGCTCGGACGGTCCTTCGACCTGCCTTCCGGCCCGAGGGCCCTCAGGAGATCGCGGGCTCGCGGCACTCGGTACAGCGATAGGTCGGCCGCTTCGCGACCTTGTCCGAAGGAGTCAAGCGCGTTCCGAACAGGATGTCGAGGAAGCCGGTGAAGAAGCCGTAGTTGTGGTCGAGGCTGCCGGCGTGGTGCTCGTTGTGGTGCCAGGCGGAGACCAGCAGGCGGCTGTGGGGCGACGGCATCCAGGGCGGATCGAAGCCGGCGTGGAGATAGGTGCCGTAGACGAAGTTCATTGTCGCGAAGGTGCCGATCAGGGCGACGTCCCAGATCGGGAACAGGAACGGGATCCAGAGGATCGGCGACGACTTGATGAACATGTCGATCGGCGCATCGGCCATCACGCCGAAGGGCGTCGGGTTCGCGTAGCGATGATGGTGCTTGTGGACCTTCCAGAGCAGATCGCTGCGATGGCAGGCCCAATGGAACGTCCACTCGAAGACCTCCATCACGACGAAGACCCCGAAGATGCTGATCGGGATGTACCAGAGCGGGTAGTCGGAAGCCGAGGCGTAGAGCCGGTTGTAGCCGTGGTAGGAGCACCAGAAGGCGATCGCGATGCTCCCCATCACCATCGACATCGAGAGCACGCCGTCGAGGATCTCGCCCCGGACCTGGTCGGGCCGGGTCGACTGGATCTGGGTCTTCCAGCGCCGCGCCTTCGCCGCGAAGCGCGAGCGGTGCAGGAGCAGGTAGAGCCCGCCGCAGATCAGCAGGTACCAGCCGACACCGATCGCGGCGAGAGCCGGCCAGAGGGCGTAGAACGGAAGGCCTTCGAAGAGTTGGAGGAACATGCGGTCAGCATACGAAGCCGGAGCCTCCCCGGCGACCCGAACGGGAACCGGAGTCCCGAAACGGGTCCGCTATCGCTCGACTCCTGCGCCGATCGAGTCGAGTCGGGTGCGGTCCAGTCCGCCCGCGACGCGACTGCACGATGTCGCGACGACTGTCAGGCCGAGAACAGACCCGCGAAGCGCTCCGGATCCTCGAGCACCTTCCCCGCGCCCATCACGACCGTGTTCGTCCCATCGTCGGCCCGCACCGCCAGCAGGCCCGTCGCCTCCCGCAGCCGGAGGTCGAGCTGGCCCAGGAGCGAGCCGCCCCCGATCAGGACGAGACCCTGAGCAAAGATGTCACTCGCCACCTCGGGCGGCGCCTGCTCGAGCAGCTCGCTCACGACCGCCACGATCTCCGAGACCGACTCTTCGAGCGCCTCGCGCGTCTCCTCCGAGCCGATCTCGACCGCCTTCGGCACGCCGGAGATCAGGTCTCGACCGCGGATCTCGAGCTTGCGCGTCAGATCCGAGGGATAGGCGCTGCCGAGGACGATCTTGAGCCGCTCCGCCGTCTCGTCCCCGATCAGGAGATTGAATTTGCGGCGCACGAAGTTCTGGAGCGCCTCGTTCAGGCTCGCGCCCCCGACGCGCAGCGTCCGCGAGGTCACGACGCCCGAGATGGAGACGACCGCAGCCTCCGTCGTGCCGCCGCCGATGTCGAGGATGAAATGCCCCTGCGGCCGCTCCTCCGAGAGGCCGAGACCGATGGCCGCCGCGACGACCTTCGGCAGCATCCGGACCTCGCGAGCACCGATCTGCTTGCCGCATTCCTGAACCGCCCGTCGCTCGACGGAGGAGAGATCGAGCGGAACGGGGATCGTTAGCCGGGGCCGGCGAAGCGTGCCCAGGAATCCCGTCTCGTGGGCGAGATGGCGGAGCATCGACTCCATGCAATCGAGGTCCGAGATCGCGCCGCCGCGCACGGGGCGGACGACGGCGACCTCCTGAGGCGTCCGGCCGATCATCTGCGCCGCTTCGGCGCCGACCGACAGGACCTCTCCGCAATTCGGACCACTCTTGCGCGCGGCGACCAGGTTGGGCTCGACCGCGACCAGCCCCTTGCCGCGCACGTAGACTCGCACCGTCGAGCAGCCGAGATCGACCGCCACGTCCTGAGTGAATGCACCGAAGATGGGCATCGGGAACCTCCGCGCGAAAACGAGGCCGGAAATGATCGGGCGTCGCTCGCGTCTGGGAATGAGTGGCCCGTCGCCACCCGCATGTGTCAGGAATCGAGGCTTGGGCGATCCGGCACGGTCGAGGCCTCCAGCAACGCCGCCGTCGCAGAGCGGCAAGCCCCGAGCAGGTCGGGTGCAACGCGGCGCCCCGCGAGGCAGCAGGCGCGAATTGCTTCAAGAGGCGACGAGCGATCCGCCCAGCCGCCCGTCGACGTCGACCCACAGGCACGGCAGCCCGAGGCTCTCGAGCCAATCGGGCCCTTCTGCCCCGCGCAGCAACGCGATCGTCGATGCGCTTCCCGCGACGACACACAACGGTGCCATCACGCTCGCGGAAGCCATGAAGCGAACGGGCCAGCCCGTGCGCGGATCGAGGACGTGGCCATGGCGCACCCCGTCGATCTCGATGCAGCGCTCGTAGTCGCCGCTCGTCGAGAGCGCCCCCTCGCGCAAGGGCACGCGCATCAGGATCTCGCCGGCCCGCCGCGGATCGCGGATTCCGATCTGCCAGGCCGTTCCATCGGCCCGGGGCCCGGCCGCGCGGATGTCCCCGCCGAGATTCACGAGGGCATGCCGGACGCCCTCGGCCTGCAGCAGCGCCGCGACGCGATCCGCCGCGTATTCCTTCACGATCCCGCCGAAATCGAGCTCGAGCCCCGCGGTCGGGAACAGAAGGCGCGGCGCGCGCCAGACGAGCCGGTGCCAGCCGACGCGATCGAGCAGCGCCTCGACCTCGCCCGGCGAGGGAAGTCGCTTCTCCTGGAACCGCCACGCCCGCCGCAGGATCCCCGACGTGACGTCGAAGAGCCCATCGCTCTGCGCATGACAGGTCGCCGCGTAGTCGAGCAGCCCCGCCGTCTCGGGATCGACCTCGATCTCGCCCGCCTCCGCGGCGATCCGATTGATCTGCGAGAGGAAGCTCGACTCGCGGTAGCGCGAATAACGCGCCTCGAGTCGTTCGACTTCGGCGATCGCCGCGGCGAGCAGGGACTCGGCTCGCTCGGCCGGGACGCGCTCGAGCTGGATCTCGCAGGGGGAGCCCATGGCGCGAAAACGCCGGACCCGCCGCGGGCGGTCGGATTCCGGCGAGCGCGTCAGAACGCCATCCCCACGCTCGCCGCGAGGGTCCCGGTCCGCTCGAGCTGGTAGCCGTTCCAGTCCTCCGCGAGGGGCTGGAGCCACTCGGCGGAGACCACGATGCCTTCGAAGGCCCCCCGCGGCACGCGCAGCTCGAGCCCGATCCCGAGATCGAAGAGCCGTCCCCCGGCGTTGGCCGGCACGTCGCCGGGGGTGCGGACGACGCTCGGCCGATCGAAGCGGCCGTGGATCCGACCCTGATGCGTGTAGATCCCGCGCAGCGTCCCGGCGAGCCATTCCGACAGCTCGATTCCGCCCCAGCCGCTGACCTGGACCTCATCGCCGAGCGCATAGCCCGTCGGGCCCTCGCGCTCCATGCGCACGACCCCGGTCGCCTGGGCCCCGAAGCGCAGCCGCCCGCTCGAGCCGAGATAGGAGAGGCTCGGCAGGAAGTCCCAGGTCCCGCTTCCGAGCTGCATGTCGTAGTGGAGAAAGCCGCGCTCGACACCGTGGTCCCGACGGAAGCGCACGCTCGTGTCTCCGCTCGGCGCGCTCGTGACGAGGCCGAGCTGGAGGTGGTGCCGGTCGCGGTGGAAGACGCGCAGCAGGGCACCCATTCGGGTATCCCCGACGCCACCGGTGGCGTGTCGATCGTGGTTGCCGTGCACGTCGGGGACGGCGCCCGCCGGCGCGCGCAGCTTCATGTCGTTGTCGAGGTAGCTCGGCATCAGCATCAGCGTCAGCCAGGAGGTCGGGGCGACCATGAGGTCGAGCATGTGCATCTGGTGCGACATCGACTCGGCGACGGCGCTGCAGCCGCCGGCGCCGCAGGCATTCGCGACGAGCTCGGGGTCCGAGGGCTCCTTCGAGCCTTGCTTGAAGTCCCCGTCGCGCCGCATGTACATCGTGCGGTAGCCGATCATGAAGTCGCCCGCGCGGGGCAGGCCATGGGCGAACATCACGCCCGCCGGCGCGTGGCCCATCGCGTGGCCGGCGTCGTGGGCGTCGCCGTGAGCCGCATGAGCCTCCGCGCCATCGGGGCCAGCACCGGGTGCGTCGCCGTCGGCCAGCACGAGCGCCCGCGACTGGGCGCGGTCGAGGGCCAGCGTCGCCAGGTCGACACGCAGCCCCGCGTTGATCATCCATGCGTCGAAGTCCGCGAAGCCGCTCTCGCCCCCGCCCCCGACCCGCCAACGACCGGCGTGGCGCGAGTACTCGAAGCCGAGCTCGAGGAGGAAGGCGCGGGCCAACTGCTTCTGGACGACTACCCCCCCGGACAGGGCGCCGAAGCCCGAGAGCCGATGATCCGCCGAATACTCGCCGGGCAGAAGCCGATGGGAGAATGGCGTCAGCGAGAGGATGTTGCCGTCGGGGTCGGACTCGATCAGCAGGTGGGCCTGCTGCGAGATCACGAGCGGTCGGTAGAAATCCGCCGCACCCTGGCTGTAGTACCGTAGCCGCGGCGTCACGAGCCAGGTCTTCCCGATCTGCTGGCGCCACTGGGCCTCGAGCGTATGCGCGTCGAGGCCCCAATCGTCGTGGTGGAGCGAATGACGCAGGCTCGCCGCGGCGTCGAGCGCCTCGAAGTCCTGCAGCAGCTGCGTCGACCAGGTCAGCTGGTGGCGATTTCCCGGGCGGCGTTCGATCAGGGCGTGGACGTCGCCGTAGAAGCCCCCGGGCGGCGCCAGGATCTGCTGGGTCGGATCGATGAAGGCGACCTGGACGACCTTGTAGGGATTGGCGAGAAAGCCGTCGCTGCGTCGGAATTGGAGGGACGACTCGATGCGGGTGCTCGCGCGCAGGATGCGCGTCGCGCCGAGCTCGAGGGTCCAGTCCGAGCGTCGCTCGCGCAGGATCGGCGAGCCCGAGGCGCGATCGTGGATCTCGCCGCGATAGGCGGAGAAATCGATGTAGGGGACCGCGTCGTGGTCGAGACGCGCGTCGATCTCGCTCGCCGAGTGGCTCGCGGACAGCTCGAGGGTCGTGCGCTTCTGATCGAGGTCGAGACGCCCCATGAGCCGCGCGAAGCCCGAGAGGTAGTCGGGCTCGACCGATACGCCACCGACTACCCCGAGCGCTGCGTCGTCCCACTCGTACTCGAGCCCGAGATCGACCTCCTTGCGCGTCTCGGGGGAGGCGGAGGAGAGGGTGTGGACCGGGCCGCGATCGCGGCGACCGGTCAAGGTGCCGAAGCGATCGGACTCGAGGACGCGCAGATCGCCGTCGAAGTAGAGATCCCCTTCGATGAAGGGCGTCGCGCCGGAGACGCCGTCGGGGGCGCTCGCGCGATTGCCGAAGAAGGAGCGCGGGGCCGTCGAGATCGGCGTCGCGCCGGACCAGGTGTCCTGGTAGAAATCGAGCGAGAGATTCCAGCGGTCGAGCAGGCCGACGGTCGCGCCGAGCGACAGATAGTCGACGTCGATCGGATCGAAGCGACTCTCGACGCCGGGGAGCTTGCGGTCGTCCTCCTCGTAGCGGCCGTATTGCAGCCGGACCTCGTCGCGGGGCTCCGCGCCGGCGGAGATCGGAGGCAGGACCGAGGCGGCGAGCCCGGGGAGCGCGAGCGCCGCCGTCGTCAGCGCGCGGAGGCTCGGGCTCGGCGGACGGCGCGGACGTGCCTCGACCGGGGGCCGCGCGAGGCGCCGAAGGCGAAGCTTCGATCGCGCGACCGGACGCGGGCCACCGAGCCCACGCAGCCAGGCGCGCAGCGCCCTAGTAACAACCACAGCCCCCTCCGCCCGAACCGTCGCCGGTCGTCGCGGCCTCGCGGCTCTGGCGCACGTGGTCGAGGAACGCCGCATGGGGCGCATGGGGCTCCCGCTGCATGCGCGGTGCGGCGAGCTGCTCGCGCTCCCAGGGCTCGACGCTGCGGCAACCCGCTCCGAGGCCGAGCAGAGCGACGAACCCGAGAACGATCGCGATCCGCCGTGCGACGACGCCCCCGCTCGTCCGCGGCGTCCGGACCCTTCGTCTTCGTTCCGTCGTCACGGCGGGGGCGGGCTCGACACGCGCGCGAGCGCCGGATCCGCCTCGTCGGCGGGCGACTGCGCGAGCCTGGTCTCGATCTGCGTTCGCAGCCCGAGGGCCTCCCCCTTGCGGAATCCGCGCGTCACCGCGACGACGCGCCCCTGCTCGTCGATCAGGTAGGAAGACGGCATGCCGACGAGCCCGAAGGCCCGGGGGCAGCGGCCGCTCGGATCGCGGACGATCTCGAATTCGACGTCGCGCCCGGCCAGGAACTCGAGGGCGTCGGACGGATCGGCGTCGAGGTTCACCGCGATCACCTCGAGCCCCTGATCGCGATAGTCCCGCGCGAGCGCATTCAGGAACGGAAAGGCGTGCTCGCAGGTCGGGCACCAGGACGCCCAGAAATCGACGAGTACCATGCGCCCCTCGAAGCGCCGCGCACGCGGGGCGAGGAACCCGCCCGCCGGCGACAGGGACGCGAGCTCGCAGCTCGGCGCGCGGACGCCGACCGCCTCCGGTGTCGAGATCGGGCTCGACTCGCCGGCTCCGGCCTGCGCGGGGGCGGACATCCCCGCGCCGAAGAGGAGCCCGGCGCCGAGCGCGAGGGCGGCGAGAGGGAGGCGAACCGGGCGAGGGGGGCGAGACGACAAGGCTGCGTCCGTTCCGGAGAAAACGACTCTCCGACTGGCCGGATGCGGTAGCACTCCGGGGACGGCGGCTCGACCCGCCGCGACAAATTGACGCAGCCGCGCGCCCGCCTCGGGCCCGGGTTCGAAATTGCAGCGCCCGGGCCCTGCGAGTAGCCTGACCCGATGAAGCGGTCCCCCGCTCCCGCTCCGCCCCCGACTGCCCTTTCGCGCGCCGAAGCCGTGCTGCGCTGGCTCGTCCCGCTGCGCTTCCTGTCCGCCGCGGGGCAGCTCTTTGCCCTCGGGATCGCCTGGGCGGGGCTCGGGCTCCCCCTGCCCTACGAACGACTCTGGATCGTGCCGGCTCTCGTGGTCGGAACGAACGGAGCCTGGATGGCGCTGCGAAGGCGCTCGCGGGCGCGGGCCGCTCGCCTGGTCGTGCCGATCCTCGTCTTCGACGCGGCCCTCTTCAGCGTCCTTCTGCATTGGACCGGCGGGCCCGACAGCCCCTTCAGCGCCCTTTACATCATCCAGATCGTGCTGGCGACGATGACCGGAAGCCGCGGCGCGACCTGGGCCGTCGCCCTGGCCTGCGCCGCCTTCTATGCGCTGGTCTTTCCCTGGGCGACGCCCGCCCATTTCTGGCACGCGTCGGCGCTGCCGGGCTCGGCGATCGGGCTCCACGCCCTCGGCATGTGGGTCGCGGTCGTCGCCGTCGCCGCCGTCATGACGTTCTTCATGACGCGCATCATCGAGACCCTCGGCGAGCGCGAAGACGAGATGCGCCGGCTGACCGAGCTCGCCGCCCGCAACGCGCGCCTCGCGTCCCTGACGACCCTCGCCGCCGGCGCCGCCCACGAGCTCGGCTCGCCGCTCGGCACGATCGCCGTGATCGCGCGGGAGCTCGAGCGCGCAGCGCAGTCGCCGGGCCATGCCGCGCTCGCTTCGGGCCTCGCGGAAGACGCGAAGCTCCTGCGCACCGAGGTCGAGCGCTGCCGCGCGATCCTCGACCGCATGCGCGCGAGAGCCGCCCATGAGGTCGCCGAGGCGGAGATCCCGATTGCGGCGGACGAGCTGGCCGCAGCGCTCCGCGAAGGACTCGACGGCCCGGAGCGCGCGCGGGTCCGGATCGCGGTCGATCTGCCCTCCGGCCTCACGGTCGGCGCGCGCGTCGACTTCTGCGAGGTCGTCGGACCGATCCTGCGCAACGCCCTCGACGCCTCGGGGACCGACGACGCGGTCGACGTCGCGATCGGCCGCGAGTCGGACCGTCTCGTGACCCGCGTGCGCGACCGCGGACCCGGAATGGACGAAGCGACGCTTCGCCATGTCGGCGAGCCCTTCTTCACGACCCGTGCCCCGGGCCGCGGAACGGGGCTCGGGCTCTTCGTCGTCCACCTCCATCTCGAGCGTCTCGGCGGCACGCTCCAATTCGAGTCGACCCCCGGTGAGGGCACGACCGCGATCGTCGCCTGGCCGATCGCCGCGGAGAATGCCCGCGCGACGGCCCATGCGGTAGACGAGAGGGGGCGGGATGTCGCCTGAGCGCGAGCCGATCCGTCTGCTCGTCGTCGACGACGACGACGCCTATCGGACGCGCCTCTGCCGCGCCTTCCGTGACCGGGGCCTCGCCGTCGAAGGCGCGTCCTCCCTCGCCGAAGCGAAGACGCGCGTGGCGAGCTTCCGCCCGCAACGCGCCGTCCTCGACCTCCGCCTCGGGGATGGCTCGGGCATCGACCTGCTCGGCGAGCTGCTCGCCCTCGATCCCGAGATCGCCTGCGTCGTGCTGACCGGCTACGGGAGCATCGCGACGGCGGTCGACGCGGTGCGCCGCGGTGCGATCGATTATCTGACGAAGCCCGCCGATGCGGACGAGATCCTGCTCGCCTTCGCGTCGCGCGCGAACGAGGCGCCCGTCGTCGGCGACACGAGCGCGCCGGCCCGCAGCCCGGCGGTGCCGAGCCTGCATCGCGTCGAGTGGGAGCACATCCAGCGCGTGCTCACGGATTGCGGCGGCAACATCTCCGAGGCGGCGCGCCAGCTCGGCATGCATCGCCGCACGCTCCAGCGAAAGCTCGCGACGCGACCACCGAATCAGTGAGCGCGGAACGCTCCGAGCCGCCGGAGCCCGCGATGGCCCGCGAAGAGGAGCCCAGCGCCGAGCGCGATGCGTCCGAGGAGCGAGGCCAGCGGCACCGCCCCGCCCTGCGCGGAGAAGAGCGAGGTCCCGGTCGGCACCCCGCTGCCGCCGACGCCGGTCCAGCACTGGGCGACGACCTCGAACGCCTCCTCGCCGGCCGCGGTCTTGTCGACGTAGACGTCGTAGCGCCCGGACCCGCCATTGACGAAGACGAGCGGACTCGCCGCGCCATCGCCGTCGACGTCGTCGGTCGAGTTGGTCGCAGCCGCGCCCTTGCGCAGCTGGACGCTGACGAGGGGCGCCGCGGCGGGCGCGAGATCGCGGACCTGCACCGTCGCCGAGAGGGGGGCACCGGCGCCGTCGTTCGCACAATCGACGAAGAGCAGCCGCGCGGCGGTCGCGGAGGCCGGCAGGCTCCCGGTCAGGCTGGCGGCCCCCGCGCCCCCCGGCGCGCCGAGCAGCGCAGCCAGGAGAAGCCCTCTGCTCCACCGACTTCGACCCACGTCCCCTCCTCTCGATCCCGGCTCCCGCGCGGCGATCCCCGGCCTCCGGGCCGACCGAGGCTATCCCACGCCAGGGAACCGCGAGCTGCGGCAACTTGTCGCATCCGGTGCACGAATCGCGCAGGCCGCTAGGGTCCGCCCGCGAGATCGGGGCGGCGGTCGGGGCCGCGACCCGAGGGCGGATCGCCCGCTCGAGCCCGAGGTCCCCGCAGCCGATGAGATCGACGGGCCGGACGGAGCAGATCCGGAGAGAGGAGCACATAGGATGCGAAGTCGAGCCGTGATCCCTCGCCTTCTTCGCGCGTCGCGAAGCTTCCGGGGCCGGCGCGCGCCGGCCGCGCTC